>CAYRLZ010000001.1:0-11812 GCA_964425275.1 uncultured bacterium
GTTTTTAAGTGGTATGAGTAATAAACATCGCCATTCTCATCAAAAGTAAGAATCCCGGATAATCCTTTATAGTCTTTAGTTGCAAATAGCTCGTTTTTCATCTTCTCAGGTTTTGCACCGTATTTATAAAGGCATTTGGCGATTAATTTCAAGGCATCGTACGCCTCAGCCACAACATAGTCAGGAGTTTGCCCATATTTTATTTTATACCCCTCAACAACATCCCTAATCAGGGAATCAGATGAATTGGGGTCAAATGAAAAGGTGTAAATAATACCATCGGCAGCCTTCCCGGCGATTGAAAGCACCTCTTTACTTTCAGTACTACGAGTTCCAAAAAATTGGGTTTTAATTCCTAACTCTTTTGCTTGCTTCAGGATTATTCCGATATTTTTCGCCTCGGTAAATAAACAGACCACCTCCGGATTTTTTTGTCTAATTTTTAATAAGTTATTCCGGTAATCCGTAACTTCAGGTGAAATTGCTTCTTCAACCACAATCTCTCCGCCTAATTTTTCAATTTCTGGTTTAATTGAGTTACGGTGTCCCATTCCTCGTTCATTATTATTATATAACAACCCTATTCTTTTATAACGAGGAACAACCGCTTTAGCCAACTCTTTATCCTCAATTTCAGCTCTTGGAGTTGTCCGAAAGGTAAAATCTGCGGGTGAAGTATACTTTGGAGTGGAAGCAACGATAGCCATTTGGAGAATCTTATCTTGATTAGCCAAAGGAGCGATAGCCATTGAAACTTCGCTACTCAAAGTGATAACCACTGGAATATTATGGATGTTCTTCAATTTCTGATAAGCCGAAACAGCTTCCTTAACCTCAAATTTACTGTCCTCATAAAGAATTTTTAATTTAAGATTTGGCATTTCTTTTTTAATGTCTTCTAAAGCAAGTTCTAAACCTTTTTGACTTTTTTCACCATAGTCTGCTTTGTCTCCGGTCAAAGGTAATATCGCACCTACCTTATAAACTGCTGGCTCTTTTTTACAACCCACAAAGAGGGTTGCACCAATAATCGCTGATAAAAAACCAACGATTAGGACCGATGAGATGAGTTTTTTAAGGTTTTTCATCCCGTTAGACCTATTCATTTTTCCTCCTTGTTTAAAGGTCTTAAACTGTTTAACAAACTGTTCTTTAAGTATCTCTTACTCAGGCCTGTTTTTAGATACCTTTCTCGCCGAAAAGCATCATCCTTACTTAAACAGGCTCCAAAGTAAATCAATTTGACCGGCAGTCTATATTTTGTTGAGACAACCAGCTCTTTATTATCTCCCGTTCTCCCTGTATAAAATCTGCCGTCCTTTTCACTTAAAAGAAGATACGGAAAGAACCACCTATTCCCCATTGACTCGTGGGAAATTACAGGGCTAACAGGATTCATTTTTCTCTCCTTTCATTTTTGATGTCTTTAAAACTTTTTCTGGATGCCTTTCTGCATCCAGCAATAATCTTTTTCTTGCCTCAAAGTTATTCATACTTTGCTAATTACAAGCAAATTTTATGCCAAGTCAAGTGAATTTTTGATTTCTGCCCGGCTTTTCAACCTTCGGGAAATAAAGGAGTTATCAAGGCGTTGGAATATTAACGAGCCTCTAAAAACCAAGAAGGCAGAATGTTTCAACACTATGTGACAAATTTTTAGCATCTCTTGTGACTATTTTATCACACTATTTAAGAATTTTTATTCTTTCGGATAAGAGTTTAAAACGGGTTTTCAGGCTCCCAATCTGCCTACCAGAAAATTTCCGAAGCCATCCGCCAGGGGTATATTGTGAATGGGCAAAATCTTAATTTAATCACCTATTCTCTCTGTAAAGTCAATAAAAAGAAGCGCACTGTTTCCAGATATGGGGTCTACCTTAGAGGGCTCTTTTGAATCCGGGACTTGAAAAGATAAAAAGTTTCCTATGAGGAAACTTTTATCTCGCCTCTTTTTGCTTATAAGTTATTATTTTTCAACAACTTATCGGATTTTTCTTCTTTTATCCCCCTTTGTTCCCTCTACCCTTTACCTATCCCCTAATTAAGCCCAAATTTATGCCTTTCTCTTTACCTCTTTCCTTGCCTCTTCTTCTGTCTCTTCTCCTTTCCCTCCCCTTTCCTATTTCTCTATCTCTCTTCTCTCCTCCTCTTCTATCCCTATCCGAACCTCTTGCCTATGCCCTTCTTGTGCGTTTTCCATAGTCTTTTATCCAACCTCTTCCTCAATCCCTTAGGGAAGGTGTTTCTTAATTTGAAGAAAATGGGTTAAGATGGATAAGGAGTTAACTAAAAGAGAGACCTTATGAGAAGATAAGATTTATCGCCACAGGATAGTCCAATGATAAGCATTTTTCCAAGTATTTTTGCCCATTCACTATTTCCTTTCGGGCAAAATTACTTATAAAAGATATTTTCAGGTATTTGCCTCCGGTTTGACTCATTTCTTAATTGGGTGGTAAATTAAAAAATGCGAAATTTTATTTTTTGGATACCTAAGGGGAAAATATGACTTGCCAAAGAAATAGATTTCCATTTTTGTCCATTTGATTTGACTTTGGCACAATTTTTGCCTATTATTTTCTAATGTTTCTCCAGTTTCTTGCCAATGGAATAGTGGAAGGAGCGGTCTTTGGATTGATTGCCTTAGGTTTTAGTGTCATTTATAATACCTCTAAGGTATTCCATTTTGCCCACGGAGCGGTTTATACCTTTGCTGGTTATACCTTTTATACTTTTGCCCGACTTTTAAAACTTCATTGGCTACCATCAATATTATTCGCCATTTTACTCACTATTCTCTTGGGGATGGCGATTGAGAATTTTATTTATTATCCGTTATTTAAGAAGAAATCTTCGCTTATGGTGGGAGTTATTAGCAGTTTAGGTATTTATATCGTAATAATCAATTTTATCGCAATGCTTTTTGGTAATGAGACGAAGATTTTAAGGCCTGGGGTTGAAAAGGCTTATGAGATAGGAACGGTGATTCTCACAAGGATTCAAATTTTAGAGTTTTTGGTTTTCGTCATCCTTTCTTTTTTTACGGTTTATCTTCTTAAATTTACGCAGTATGGTCAGGCATTAAGGGCCTTAGCGGATAATTCTAATCTGGCTTCGGTTTTAGGGTTGAGTTTAAAGAAATTAAGATTAATAAGTTTCGGCTACGGTTCTTTTCTTTGTGGTGTTGCTTCAATTCTTGTCGCCTTAGATGTTGGAATGGACCCGCAGGTTGGAATCACCGCGGTTCTAAACGGTGCGGTGGCAGTGATTTTAGGTGGGGTCGGAATATTTGAATCGGCAATTTTGGGCGGGCTTGCCATTGGCGTTGTTCAGAACCTGGCAGTTTGGCAGATTTCGGCAAGATGGGAATCGGCAATAACTTTTTTGATTCTGCTCTTTATTCTTATCTTTAGACCACAAGGTATTTTGGGAAAAAGAAGAAGGTTAGAGGAATTATGAATTATTTATTACATATCTTAATAATGTGTGCCATCTATCTCATCCTTGCTTTATCATTAAATTTACTTATCGGTTTTACCGGCTTGCTTTCAATCGCCCATGCGGCATTTTACGGTATTGGTGCTTATATCTCTACGCTTTTGATGGTGAAAATGGGTTTTAATTTCTTTTTGACGATTCCTTTGGCAATCCTCGGTTCAATGATTTTCGCGGTTATTGTCGCCTTACCATCTTTAAGACTGAAAGGCGACTATTTCTTACTTTCAACCCTTGCCTTTCAGGTAATCGTCTTTTCAATTCTTTATAACTGGATTGCTTTAACCCGAGGGCCTTATGGAATTCCCGGTATTCCCAAACCAAAAATTTTTGGTTTTGAATTTGGCGAAATTCCGGTATATTTCATTTTAGCGGTTGTCATAGCTTTTTTAATCTTTTTGATTTTCAAGCAACTTTATTTTTCTCCTTTTGGTCGGGTTTTGAAGTCAATCCGAGAAGATGAAATTGTGGCCAATGCCTTAGGAAAAGACCCAACGAAATTTAAGATAGAAGCCTTTATCATCGGCGGCGGATTAGCGGCGATTGCTGGTTCTTTGTATGCCTCTTATGTTACCTATATTGACCCGACCAGTTTTACTTTGGACGAATCAGTCTTTATCCTTTCAATCATTATAATTGGCGGAACTGGAAATCTTAAAGGTCCTTTGATTGGAACAATCATAATGCTTTTCTTACCGGAGATTTTAAGGTTTTTGCGAATTCCGGATACGATAGCCGCGAATATGAGGCAGATTATTTATGGGGCGCTCTTGGTAATTCTTATGCGGCTAAGACCACAAGGAATTTTGGGTGAATATCGGTTTGAGTAAATAAAAATGATAAGGACGAATCGAGTTAGTAAGTCTTTTGGGGGAATAAAGGCAGTTGATGATGTTTCAATTACTTTTTACGATAAGAGAATAAACGGGCTAATTGGTCCGAATGGAGCCGGAAAAACTACTCTTTTTAATATAATCAATGGGTTTTTAAAGCCAGATGAAGGAGAGGTTTATCTTAATGATTTAAGAATTGATAACCTATTACCTTATCAAATTGCCCAATTGGGTTTGGGGAGAATGTTCCAGGATACGAGGGTTTTGGGGAAGATGACCGCTTTAGAAAATGTGATGCTTGCCGCGAAGAACCAAATCGGAGAGAACCCCCTAAATGTTTTTTTTAAGTACCGGAGGATGCAATGGGAAGAGAGGCAGATTAAGGAGGAGGCAAAAAGGTGGTTGGAATTTGTTGGATTGCAGGATAAGATTTATACTAATGCGGAAAGTCTTTCCTATGGTCAACAGAAACTACTTACTCTGGCGAGATTATTGGCTGGGAAGAATGAGGTTCTTCTTTTGGACGAGCCGACAGCCGGGGTTGACCCCGGCTTTATCCCGGTTATTCTGAATTTGTTAAAAAATCTGGTAAAAGAGGGCAAAACAATCATCTTGATTGAGCATAATATGACGGCGGTATTGGAGGTTTGTGATTGGGTATTTTTTATGGATGAAGGAAAGATTGTCTCCTTTGGTTTGCCTTCGGAGGTGTTAGGTCATCCAGAAGTCCGAGAGGCATATTTAGGGTTATGAAGGATGATAGCCTTCTTTTAGCAAATAATATCTATGCTGGTTATGGTAAGAAGGAGGTCCTTTTTGGTGTTTCTTTTTCGGTAAGGGAAGGTGAGATTTTGGGATTGATTGGTCCTAATGGTTCAGGGAAATCAACGATACTAAAGGTGATTAGTGGGCTTTTAACCCCTTCCCGTGGCTCCTTAAAGTTTTTCGGCGAAGAGATAACAAATTTAACCACCGAAGAGAGGGTAAGACGAGGTATCGGTTATTTTCTCCAAGGCGGCGAAGTCTTTCGGAATTTAACAGTTCAGGAAAATCTGAGAATCGGAGGGTTAGGATTAAAAAAAGAGATTGTTTCCCAGAATATGGAAGAGGTTTTGAGTCTTTTCCCACTTTTGGGGAAATACAAAAACACTCGGGCTGGTTTGCTTTCAGGCGGGGAAAGGCAGGCCTTGGCTTTCGCTATCGTTTTGATGCGTCGCCCGAAAATACTTCTCTTAGACGAACCCTCCGCTGGTCTTTCACCAATTCTGATAAAAGAAAGTATAAAGAAGATAAAGGAGATGAATGAAAAGTTAAGGCTCACAATCCTCTTAGTGGAACAGAATGTGAAAGAGGCGTTAGGAATTGTCCACCGGGTTTATCTCTTAAAAAATGGGAAAATAGTGGGTGAGGAAGAACCGGAGGATGTTTTAAGAAAAGGGAGGTTGGATGATTTATTCTTCCATTGACATAATAATATTTTTATTGTAGGCTTTGAGAAATAAAAAATGAATAAGATTTTAATTGTTGATGACATTAGGGAGTATGTCGATTCGTTAAAAAATGTTTTGAAAAGCGAATACGAAATAGTCGTAGCATATTCCTTGAAGGAAGCGAAAGAGAAGGCAAACGAAACCTTTTCTCTCTTTTTGGTTGACATCCGTTTAGATGAATCGGAGCCAACAAATATTGATGGGATAGTTTTTTTGGAATGGGCGAAAAAGAATTTCCCAAAAATTCCGGTGGTGATGATGAGCGCCTATAAAGAATTTGAGGAAAAGAAAGAAGAGATTATTGCCAAAGGATCCGAGACATTTTTAAGAAAGCCGATTGATATAAGGAATCTAAAAGAAACGATAAGAAACCTTATTGTTTAATTAGATACTTATGTAAAAAAGATGATAGCAATGACCTCTCGCCCCGGCGATTCATTAGTTCCGAGGAGAGACCAAAGAGGAATAAGCCCGACAAACATAATGCTATTCCAGCGAGTAGTTGTATCACATTTCCAGTGACAAGACCCTAATAAATCGTATAGATACCGTGTAATTCCGGGAGGGGAGAATAGAGTAAAATCATAAGTAAACCCACAAGGCAAAAGAAGAGTAAACCAATAAATGATTGTGGTTCCGAAGTCCGTATTTGTCGTGCAGATGAATAAGAAGCAGTAAAGACGCCACATAGCACCCTATTCCAAAAAGAAAAAGGAGAATTGTGGCAAGACGGATCCCAAATCCTCCCCTCTCTCTGCGAAGCCCCAAAGCCCCAACATAACCGGCAAAAATTGGGATTATTGTCGCAACCGCTGTTCCCAGCAAATAAAGAAACAAAATGCCGGTCTTCATATTATTGGAATAAATATAAGGTTACGATTTTTTCAGAGTCTCATTAGAATTAACTGAACGAGTTTAATTCCAGGGCGGAGGATGACTTTGACTCGTCCAACATTGGTGATTAAGAAGAAGAGGCTTTGGGTAGAGATGCCCGGCTGGACAAAACCGGAGGAGATGCTGAGGTTTAATTCGTAAATACTCGTTCGGGCACGGGGTGTAATCCAACCACAGATATCTGGGGGTAATGTAATTTTTTCAAGCGTTTTTCCGACTACCTTTTCATTTGGGGCAAGTTCATATTTTGTTTTTTCAAAGGGCAGTGGTTGGACAACGGAAGAAGGCGGATTATCGGGGTCAATGGTAATTGGCTCACCTTTAAAGTCCTTTAGTTCGCCAAAGACACCAATTTGAGAACCAAGAGTGAGTTCAATTGAGGCAGCTTTTACCATTTCCGCACTATAGGGTTCAATTTTTACTCGTCCTCTTTCAATCTCTTTTAGGATTTCATCTTTTTTAAGTGCCATAACCTTTTAGACGGAAGAAAATTAGTTGGCAGATTTTGCTGTCGGTAAATAAAGATATCGGGGCGTTTCCGAAATTGGTGATCAGAAAAAAGAGTTCCTCCTCTCTGGTATTTGGTTGGATAAAACCGGTTGAGATATGGATGTTCAAACCGAGTAGGGTGATTCTTCCCCGTCCGGTAATCCAGCCAGCAATGTCTTCGGGTAAAGTTATCTTCTCTTTAGTTCTCCCAATGACACTCTTCTTGGGGGCAAGTTCGTAGACATTGTTCACTTTCTCCCAAATAATCATTTGATAATCAATTTCATTAGAAGGTATTGGGTGGCGAACTTCTTTTAATCTGCCAAATTCGTTACTGAGAAGGAGTTCAATCGATGCGTCTTTTATATTTTCTGGGAAATAAGGCTCAATCCTTATTCTGCCCTTTTTAATCTCTTCCCTTATTTCCTCGGCGTTCAAAATGCTCATCTTTCCGTCTCTTCCTCCAGCATAATTAACCAGACTTTGTAGAGGTCTTGGTCAGATTTGCTAAACCTACCAGTGTTTAATTCTTCTTCTAATTTCCTTATTTTTTCTTTTAAGAAACTTTCATAAGAACCTTCTTTTCTTTTGGTGTTTATCATCTCACTCACTTTTTTGGTCAATTCTTCTATTGCGCTTTTGTACGAGTCTTCTTTATCTTCCGGAGGGAATACCAATTCGGAGATGAACTTAACCCAATAGAATTCCTCTCTTTTAAATTTGAGCTCGAGATTGTTTATTTTAATTTTTACCCAATTAATCATCGTTTTATCATCTGTGTAAAAATCAGGGGTTATCTGGCCAAGTATTTTCCCGAATAGGACCGCCTTTACTACCCTATCATCCTCCAAAATGGAAACGACCTCAAAATGTAGTTCCTGGTGGGAGGTTTTATATTTATTGGCAATTTTTGCTTCATAATAAAAGGCAAGGTTCTCCGCACGAAAGATATGGGGAGAGATATTTTTATCTTCTAAATAGCCCTTCATTATTCGGAGGTAAGCGTCTCTATTTTTGGTAATATTTTTCATTGCCTTGGTTGTTAAGAGATGCCAACACTGGGAAACGAGGAGTTCGTTCTTTTCTCCAGAAATAAGTAAATAGTTGTTTCGTTGTAAGTCACCTTTTATATTTTCTATATACTCCCTATATTCTTCTATTGGAAGTTCGGCTTCCCAAAATCCTCTCAAAGTTATCTTTTCCAATTTGGCAGATTCCCTTCTAATTTTAAAGCGAGTCACAATCTCGTTATGGATTTCCTCCTGATAATTTAACATAACTGTGGTCTTTTTGAGTATATCATTTTTAATTTCTTCTGGGTTTTTACCTTGCCAGAAAAAGATATCCATAACCGAGATCCTCGCCATATCCTGCAATTTACCGCAAGTGATGTAATATTCGGCGAGTTGATTATTCCAAGCCAGTATACTTTCTCGGTCTTTTTTTCCAAATTCATCCTTAAATGGCCAATCGGGCATTTTTACTTCTGATTCTCTATTAACGATGCAGATAAGGGAGCCTTCAGGACGACGGGGGTCAGGTCGGGTAGTTTTTCCTTGGGGCGGAAAATTAAAGTCCCAAGAAAAACATCTTACGATCTCTGCCCAAGATGGCTGGGGAAGTTTAACAAAAACTGGATTAGATTGTCTCTCTTCTTCCGTCAATCTTCTTCTACCCCTAATTATTTCATACATCTGATACTCCCACTCGTCTTCAGATTTTGTGAGATATTGATGACAACGGATATTGCTTTTTTCGTTTCGGACTAATCGGATGTCGGGCAATGTGTTGTTTTCAATCCACTCTTTTCCCGCTTCAAAAGTGCCGAGCCATATCATTATTTCATCTATCAAAAATTTGATATAAGAACGGTTCGCCTCCGCTATTTCTTTTACCGCTTCCCAAAGATATTCTCTTCTTTTTTGGATATTCCAAAGTTTATATTTTTCTTTCAACTCGTTCCTTAAGTTCCCCAGTATTATGAATTTATATGTTCTTCTCCCGTGTGTTCGCCTAAAACTTTCAACAACAGCTCCGTAATTAACATTGAAAGAAGCTTTACTTTTTGCTTTCTCAAATTCGCTCACAATCTTTTCTTCTTCACTGCCCAGAAACCGATCGTAGTAATATTTTAACTCTTGAAGAAAGACCAAGGCATTTTTTAATGAACTCTTACCGTAAATTGGCTCGCCTCTGTGGCGATGAAGGATTTTCAACAATTTTTCTCGTAAAAGTCTTTCGAACTCCTCCTTATAAAACTGCTTATAAAAATTAAGGACAGCGTAATAGGTTCCTGCTTCTCTGCCTCCGGTTAAATTGTCAATGGTAAGCATATCATCTGCTCTACCTAATACTCTTCGTTCGTATCTTTCTAATTGACCATAGGCATTTTCTACATTTCCGGTTAGACGGATTGCGGTATCAAAAAGAAAGGGAGGAAAGGAAGGAAGTGTAATTGGTTCTCCATTTCTCACGTAGGGAGTTTCCTGCCTCAAAGTGCTTTCTAAGTTTGTCTCAGTAGCAAATGATGGGTTTGCATCACTTCCTTTATTGACAAGTTGATAGATAATTTGATTAGCAAAATTTGTTGCCTCTTCTTTGAGGAAACTCTGCACCATTTCTTTCTTGTCAATATCGGGAGCTTCCAGATATTGTTTCAAAACATCAATTGCCATCTTTTGGGCAAATTCCCGTTTTATTAATTCGGTGTCAAATATCCACTTGAATGTCCCAAATGTATTGTAGATAAGGGCATCCTGAGGAGAATCTTTAGCTAAATTTCGATTATTAGGCATCTGATTTGCAATGATGTTATCATAACTTGACGGCAATCTTGTGCCCGTACGAGTTGCCTCGATTTCGTATTCTTCGGCATACCAGAAGCTTTCTATAAAGTCGACGATGGATAAGACAGTTCCATTATAAAAAGGGATTTCATCCCCTCTTTCACCGGCAATATTCTCACCGTCAATGATGAAAGTAAGTTCAGCAAGAATTTCCTGAGTCCGTTTCTTCACATTTTGGAGGGAAGTGGAATAGGATATATCTATTTGGGTTTTTACCGAATCAATTCTTTGAAACTCCCGAACGAAGGCGTAGCAATTTGCCTCCAGGAAACTTAAATCTTCTCTTTCCTTTGCTTTTTTAAAACCTTCAGGCAAAAAAAGTATCGGTATTCGGTATGTTTTTCTATACCTATGGTTTTTCGCAATATTTTGGAGAAGGAGGAGGAAGTCTAAAAGAGAACCACAACCAGTGCCACCGGCAATAGAACTGACAATAAAACAGAGGCAGTTATCTTTTAGGAAGTTATCCAGTTTTTGGTAGATATCGAATGAATCTAAGAAGAAGACAGTTCGACTTGTGAGCCGTCTTTCACCCGCCGCTACATCTTTCCGGAGAAGGTCTTGAATGTAAAGTTTGGCTTCTTTTTCACTGATAAATTTAGAAATGAATGGGTTTATATTTTCTGCCTTTAGGGAAATTTTCTGTATTTCATATTTATAATCTCCGGAAAATAGGAAGAAATCTCGGCTAACTTCTGTATAGTCAAGAGTATCAATCACACGCCGGCCAAATCCGAAGCGGCAAAATTCAGGATTGGGGGTCTCGGCTTTTGTGAGGTCAAAGGCGATGTATCGGAAGGTATCAGGAATATTTTCTATTTTTCCATATCTTTCAAGAAGGCGGTTCTTAAAAGCGGTAACTACCCATTTTCCAAAACCACCTAATCCAATTAAAAAAATAGACATAGGCATGATTTCCTCCTGTTAATAAGGATTATATTTTATTTTATATTCAAAATCCTCACCTTTTATCTCCGTCTCAAAATTTTCCTCTAAAGGTTGAGTTATTTGAGTTGCTCTGTTTTTAACAAACCCTTTTTCAGTAATTACACCTTCCTCACTCTTTTCTCTGCGGGCAAAAAATATAAAATCGCCACCTTTTTGAAAAAAAGATAATTTTCCATTCCTATCTATTCTCACTTTTCGCTTTCCCGAAAGAGTAACCATGGTAGACTCGCCCTCTTTTAATATTTCCACACTACCCACAAGTTTTGGACACCCGATTATCCAAAACTTATGCTGATTCCACGAGTAGATATCTATGTAATGGATAAGAAAGAGAATAAAGATAATTATTAACAGAAGAATATAGAAGCGATAGATTAATAAATCGAGAAGGTCCATTTTCTTCCAAATCACAGTGCCGTTGGGGTTGGTTGTGTATTCATAAATCGTGCCGTCCGGTTGGCGAGCGTGGAGATTAACAATAAGCCGGTATTTGCCATTCTTTTTAATCTTTCCAGCATTTGCCAAAAATTTCGGTTCTTTTTCTCCACCGAGATATTGAAAATGACCCGACCTTATTACCTCATTTTTTTCTAAATCAAAAATCTGATAAAAAAGGAGGGCATTGGGATTATCAACAAAATGCTCGGTTGGATTAATAATCTCGTCTCCGAATTTAATCGCTGCTTCAATTTTGATATCTTTATGCCAAGGTTGGACCTCCTGGTCTCTTGGGGTCAAAACCTCAATGTAATGCATTTTAACCACTTTGACCGGTATTAGGGTTTCGGAAATTAATTTATGTGCCTTCATATTGAGG
>CAYRLZ010000002.1:0-25492 GCA_964425275.1 uncultured bacterium
GTAATGGAATTGCCATAGTCACCATCATTTCCGCCGTAATAGGTTGCCCAGAGTCGAACTCCGGCATTTTTGAACTTTAAGATAAAGGCATCATAATCTCCGGCATTTGTTTTCTGAAAGTAGGCACCGCCACCCGGATTATAAACCGGAAAATAAGCTGAATAAGTCAGCCCTGTGACAAAGATGTTTCCCGAACCATCGCTCGTAATGGAATAGCCAGCGTCATCACGATTTCCGCCGTAATAGGTTGCCCAGAGCCTTACTCCGGTATTTGTGAACTTTAAGATAAAGGCATCTTCAGATCCGGCATTTCTTTTCTGAAAGTAGGCACCGCCACCCGGATTATAAACCGGAAAATTAGTTGACCAAGTCCACCCTGTGACAAAGATGTTTCCCGAACCATCGCTCGTAATGGAATAGCCTTCGTCATGATCATTTCCGCCGTAATAGGTTGCCCAGCGCCTTACTCCGGTATTTGTGAACTTTAAGATAAAGGCATTTGTATATCCGACATCATTTGTCCCCTGAAAGTAGGCACCGCCACCCGGATTGTAAACCGGAAAATTAGTTGACCAAGTCTCCCCTGAGACAAAGATGCTTCCCGAACCATCGGTCGTAATGGAACTGCCAAAGTCAAGATCATTTCCGCCGTAATAGGTTGCCCAGAGCCTTACTCCGGTATTTGTGAACTTTAAGATAAAGGCATCTGCACCTCCGGCATTTGTTTTCTGAAAATAGGCACCGCCACCCGGATTGTAAACCGGAAAATTAGTTGAATAAGTCTCCCCTGTGACAAAGATGTTTCCCGAACCATCGGTCGTAATGGAAAAACCAAGGTCAGACTCATTTCCGCCGTAATAGGTTGCCCAGAGAAGGGATAAAGGAGGGTCTATGACTAATTTCTCTCTCCTTGACCAGCCCTTAACATCAAAACCTAAAAAACCATTTTCCTCTTGATAAGAGATTTCAACCGGTCTTTTTCCCTCATAGCCAATAAGACTCCCATCCCTTATCTCACCAATCGGGGTGGAAAGAAAAAGCCTCTTGCCGTCTTCTATCTTGTAATCAGCATATCTAACCTTAAATTTTATCGCACTAATATCCGCGTCCTTTGAGACCTCAAACTCGTGATGCCATTCCCCCTTCTCATACCTCCAGACCCAATCAATCTTCGGATAGACACCTCTTATCCGAACCCTTTTGTATCTTTTCACAAATAGAACACCATCCGGACATTGCGGTAGATAGTAGTTCGCATATCCCGGTAGTTCCTCCTCATAAGTAATTTGGGAGGCATCAATCCTTGAGTTTATAAGTTCAAGGTCAATCCGGGCGTAATGGAGAAGACCGGTCGAAGATGGGAGGTCGGGCGATTTTAACATTAACCCCTCATCCGCATCCCTTTCTGGTTTGTAGATGACATAACTTACCCCTTTATCGGTAATGAAGATTCCGAGGTTTTTGTCCGAGGCGCGGAATCGGACATTACTAACCGGCTTTCCTTCAAAAGAGCCAACCTGACCAAGGTTTGCTTCAAAACCATGGCTTTTTTCTATCCAGGCTCTCACCACTTCATTCGGTATCTCTCCGGAGAGCCCGAGGATATAAAGAGCAATGACTAATCCAATGAGTCTTTTAACCATATATACCTCTATTTCGCGGTATTATATCTTTTCCCTTCCCCCGCTAAAGGAAAGGGAGCGGGACAGAGACTAACTCCGGCCATCCAGAGTTCCAAGCCTAAAATCGTATTCCTTCCAAGATTTTTTTTATGGTTCATAAAGTCTTATAACAAATTTTTCCAAAATGTCAGCCATATAATGAAATAATTGAGGAAAGGAATGTTTTTGGTATAGTAGAAATATGAAATATCCAAAAACCGTCATACTATCAAAATCTTCTTAAATTCCTTAGGCGGAGGCTTTCGTTTTAAGGCGGTGTTAGAAACCGAAAGAAATCGGGGAGTCAATCTTGAGGAAGTTCTTTTAGCCAATCTTCACACCCCAGGTAACTGACCTATTCGGACAGGAAGGAGGATAGGAAACCGATGAATTACATACTTGACAATAAGATAAAATATTGTATAATAGATGTAGGCTTCGATTCGTTAACGGACGAATTAGTTTTAAGCCTAAAGGATGGTGATTTATATATGATGTTTGGTAAGGTAAAATGGTTTGATACGAAGAAAGGCTTTGGTTTTATCGAAGCCGAAGACGGTAGTGGTGATGTTTTCGTTCATTATACGGATCTGAGCGGTAGTGGTTATAGAACTCTGGAAGAAGGTGAGAGGGTAAAATTTGAAGTTGTGAATACCCCAAAAGGTCGGAAGGCAGAGAAGGTAGAAAGAGTTACGGAATAAAAAGTCTTGCCGAAGAAGTTCCCCACTTTTCAAATCTCCGTTAGACTAAAAAAGGAGAGGCTTTTTGTTGATTATCAGGGAAAGGGAAAAAGGAAGTTTCTTTCTCTGCTCCAAAGATATCAGAAAGGAGAAGAGGTAGATTTTTCCTCCCTTTCCCTGGGCTTCTCCCTCTTAGAAGGTTTATCACTATTTTCCCGGAAGGTCTTAGAGAAGGTAAGAGAAATCCCTTATGGAAAAGTTGTTTCTTATGGTGAGATTGCCGAATGGATTGGTGACCGAAGAAAGGCGCGGGCGGTCGGTAATGCCCTAAGTAAAAATCCCTTGCCAATTCTTATTCCCTGTCACCGGGTAATAAGAGGAGATGGCCGGTTAGGTGGTTTCACTGCGGGTTGGAAGGTTAAAAAATGGCTCTTGGAAAAAGAAGGCATTGAAATAAAGGGTAAACGGGTTGTCCAGTGGAAAAAATAATCCGGCTCGTCTTAGGACCGTTTATGACCAACACTTATCTCCTGATCGCTAATGATGAAGCAATGGTTATTGACCCGGCATTTGAACCAGAAGAGATTTTGGCTATTCTAAGTAAGAACAACCGAGAATTAAAATATATAATAAATACCCATGGCCATATTGACCACACCCAGGCCGACTTCGTTTTGAAGGAAAGGACCGGGGCCAAGATTTTTATCCACGAATTAGACCTCCCCCTTATTGCTCAGCCGAATTCTTTTTCCGGATTGATTGGTGAATCAACACCGATTTTTACGCCCGATGTCCTTTTAAGGGGAGGTGAGCGTATTCCGATTGGCCGATTTAATTTGGAGGTGATCCATACCCCAGGTCATACCGCGGGCAGTATTTCCTTAAAGGAGGAGGATTTTATTTTTACTGGTGATACCCTTTTTGTTGATTCAATCGGCCGGACCGATTTACCCGGTGGTTCCGAAAAACAGATTTTTGCCTCGCTGAAAAAACTTTCCGCCATCTTAAAGGATGAGACAATTATCTACCCCGGCCATGGCGCAGTGGCAAAATTTAAGACGGTGAAAAGACAGAACCCTTTTCTCACTTGACATTTTATTAAATTTTTGTTAAAATTCAAAGATGAAAATGAATAAAATAGATAAAAGGGAGGAGTTATGGATAAAATAAATAAATACCTATCTTTATTCTTAGGTATTGTCTTTATCCTGACACTTATCGGCTGTCCAAAGAAGGTTGTGAAGAAAGAGGAAATCCTGCCACCCAGGGAAGAAGAAGTAGAAGAGCCAAGAGAGGTGATTAAGAAACCGGAACTCACCCTGGAAACTATTCACTTTGACTTTGATAAGTCGGATATCCGACCGGGAGATGCGGCAATTCTCAAAAGGAACGCTGAGGTTCTCAAAGAATATCCTGATGTCAAGGTTACAATTGAGGGACACTGCTGTCCGATTGGCACTTCGGAATATAATATGGGTCTGGGCTGGCGCCGGGCGGAATCGGCCAAGAGTTATCTTATCAAACTGGGGATTGATGCCGCACGACTCAAGACCATCTCCTACGGTGAAGAGCGGTTAGTCACTCAGGAGGCTTCTGAATACTGGAAAAATAGAAGGTGTGAGTTCAAGGTTGAATAGCGGGTATTTAAGTTGCAGAGGTAGGTAGCCGCCGGGCGCGCCAGTGGATTAAGCGTCAGGATAGAAATCAAAAAAGAGGCGGCTGCCTACCTCCGGTAATTGAGTTGTAATAGGTAAGTTTTCCCAAAATATAATGGAACCACAGATTAAAACAAACCACAGATAAACCCAGATGTTCTGGACACTGGTGCCGCACTGCGAAGCAGGGACGAAGTCCAAGGCAAACACGGAATTAAAAACAAAAATAAGAATTTGTGGTTTTTAGGAAATACTAATCTGATTAGAGTTGAACCGGATGATTTTAACTCATTAAAATTCGGGCGCTAATGAAACCGATTACTCTTTCAGTGGCTCTTAGTTTTCTCTTTCTCAGTTGTGGTTCTTATCATCGGGAATGGCTGCGCCGGGGGGCGGTTCTGGATTCAATTAAACTCTCACTCCGAAAGATGGAACGGGAGCGGAAAAAGGAGATAACGGAATTGAAGGCCGATGTTGGTCTGCAACTGGAAAAGATTGAGGAAGAATTAAAAGCCCTTTCGGCAAAATTAGAAGACCTCTATCAAAAGGAAGGAAGAAGAATTGGGCCCTCGGTCCCCGAATCACTTCCGGCGGAATCGGAGTCTTCTTTATATCTTTCCGGTGAAGAACTCTATAATCAGGCTTATCTTGATTTTACTCGGGGGGAATACGACTTGGCAATTCAAGGCTTCCAGAGTTATCTACGAAAGTTTTCTAATACCGAATTGTCCGATAATGCCCAGTATTGGATTGGTGAGTGTTATTATTCTAAGGGGGATTATATCCGGGCAATTGAGGAGTTCAAAAAGGTAGAGGCAAATTATCCCCAAGGGAATAAGGTGCCGGCGGCAATTTATAAGATTGGATTAACCAATTTGAAATTGGGACAAAAAAAGGAAGGAGAGAGTTATCTGAAAAGGGTGATAAAATTTTTCCCCAATTCCTTGGAGGCAGAGCGGGCAAAGGAAAAACTCCGGGAGTAATTGTCATTTTGATTTTAGCGATAAAAAGAAATAGCCATAAGAGAAAAACGAACAAAAGGGTGAAGAAAAACTCAACGGTCGGGGTAAATTTAAGATGAATATAATACTCCAAGCCGGAATATTTGCTAAGGTTGTAATTGTCATCCTCTTCTTTTTATCTCTCTTTTCCTGGGCGATAATTTTTCATAAACTGAGATTATTCCGGAAGATAAAACGAGAAAACCAGCGGTTTCTTTCTTACTACAACCGAAGGACTTCTTTGCGGGATACGAAGGATGCCTGCGACCTATTCAAAAAATCGCCGCTGGCCAAGATTGCCATGGAGGGAATTTACGAATGGGAATCTTTTCATCTAACCAATCCAAAATTAACTGACCATTCTCTGCCAGAGATGGCGGTTGAAGCCCGGCAAAAGAGTTGGGTGTTGGAATCAGTTCTGATTATGGCGCGGGATAAAATGGAACGGGTCATCAGAGAAGAGGAGCGGCGATATGAGAGGTATATCTCATTCTTGGCCACCACCACCGCGGTCAGTCCATTTTTAGGACTCTTAGGAACGGTCTGGGGAATAACTCAATCTTTTACCCATATCCGGGGGCTACCCAATATAAATTTGCCAATTATCGCTCCGGGCATTTCCGATGCCTTAATTACCACCGTGGCCGGACTTTTGGTAGCCGTGCCGGCACTGGCGGCTTATAATTATATCCTTTCCTTAATCCGTAATACTCTCGCTGACCTTGAGACTTTTTCCCAAGAACTGATTAGTGACTTCCGGCGCCAGTTTTTGACCTCATAAAGAAGAAATGCGGAATTCTTACCGGGAGCGTCTCATCTTCGGTATCAACATCACCTCCCTGGCCGATATCTCTATAACCTTAATGATTATCTTTCTCATCGCTGGGGTAACCGCCAGTATCTCCCGAGCCGGCCTGGACATTAGACTGCCGACGACTTCTTATCTCCGGGATATAACGAAGGAAGGGGTAACGATAAGTGTGAAGAAGAGCGGTGAGATTTATATTGAAGATACCCCAGTTACCGAGAGGAATTTCTCAACAATTCTTCTGAATTTTTTATCCCGCAAAGAGACAATTAACTGCTTTATAAAAGCCGAGCCCGAGGTTCCCTACGGCAAAATAATCTTTCTTTTAGGAAAGATTAAAGAATTAGGGGTAAAAGAAGTTGGACTCTTGACAACTTATAAGAAGGAATGAGAAGGGATTTTATCCTCTCCTTCTTTTTACATCTTTTCCTCCTCGCACCACTCTTTATCAGTAAGACCTCAAAAAAGCCGATTGAATATCCGACAGTCTTAACGGTGAATCTAATTCCCCGGATTGAAAGTTCAGTAGAATCTAAGGAAGAAGAAAAGATTGAAATGGTGAAGGAGGTTAAAAAGGTGGAGAAGGTAGAAAAAGTAGAGAAAAAGGAGGAGAGGAAGGTAGCCAAAAAAGAAGAGAAAAAATATGTCTATAAAGGGATGGGGATAACGACCGAAGGGGGAAGATATCCTTCTTATTATTTAGAGGCGATAATTTCTAAGATTGGTGAAAATTGGTTTAATCCCTATCAGGGGCAGAATATTGTCCTGAAGACGACAATATTTTTTACGGTAAAAAAAGATGGAGAGATTATTGACCCAAAGATTGAAAAGAGTTCCGGGAGGGAAGATTTTGATAACTACTGCCTGCGAGCCGTTTTCCTCACGAAGAGACTACCACCAATTCCAGCGGATATGAGATTTGATGAGTTGAAGATTCATTTAGAATTTGAGCATAAATAGATTTTGGGGATTAGTTTTAGTTGAAACCGGCGAAATAACTACTGCCGTTTTAAGATTAAATGGAGGGTGATTTCAATTATTACACCGTAGAGCATTCCGGTTAATAAGACCCAAGCACCTCCAAAAGAAGAGACAAGATAGAAGACCGGAAAGGCCGGGAGGCTATAAAGAAATCCTAAAAGGAGGCCGTTTAAGAACCAGCCGATATTTAAACCGCTGGCGCCAATGCCAAAGCCCATCAGGGCACGCGAAAGGATAACGAAATAAGTAAAAAAACGGGGTATGCCACTTGAGGAGCGCATCAGTTTAATCGTCAGGATGCCAAATACGATTCCCAGGATTGTGCCCAGGGCGACTCGGGTTGCCCTTACCATCTTAATCTTTATAACCCTCAGGATGTTCTTTGTGCCACTCCCAGGCGGTCTTGATTATCGTATCCAAATCAGACATCTTCCTCTGCCAGGCAAGTTCCTTTTTAATCTTTTCCGAAGAGGCGATAAGAACGGGAATGTCGCCAATCCTTCTTTTGGTAATTTCATAGGGGATATCTCTTCCGGTTATCGCCCGGCATCTTTCTAATACCTCCTTAACCGTGAATCCCTTTTCACTTCCTAAGTTATAAATCTTATTCTCCTTTTCAATCGCCTTCATCGCTAAGATATGCGCCTTGGCTAAATCGTAGATGTGAATATAATCCCGGACGCAGGTGCCGTCTTTTGTTTCGTAGTCATCGCCAAAGATTTTAAATTTCCTTTTTTTGCCGAGGGCGGTTTTGAGGATAAGGGGAATTAAATGGGTCTCCGGTTGATGGTCTTCGCCCAATCCCTCATAGGCACCGGCGGCATTAAAGTATCTTAAAGAGGCATATCTTATGCCACACCATTTAGAATACCCTTCTAATATATCTTCTACTAACTTTTTGGATGTCCCATAAGGACTGTTTGGTCTTATGGGGAAGTCTTCGGTTATCGGGCAATTTTCTGGCGCGCCATAAACCGCGGCCGAAGAAGAGAAGATTATCTTTTCACACCCAACGGCGAGCATTGCGTCTAAGAGATTAAAGATGGTTTGGGTGTTATTCTTCAAGAACTGGTGAGGATTTTTGAAGGAGAATTCGTTTTCAATGAAAGAGGCGAAGTGGAAGACCAAATCAAACCGATATTTCTTAAATACCCGAAAAAGTTTCTCCTGGTCAAAAAGGTCGCCTTTAATAAAGGTAGCATCCTTGGGAACTGCCTTCCTATGCCCTTTGATTAGGCTATCATAGACGAAGACCTCGTAATTATTTTCTAAAAGAAGTTTTGTTGTTACCGAGCCGATATACCCGGCACCGCCGGCAACAAAGATTTTCATCCCTGATTATAACATAAGGTTAAGATATTTCAAGGTGGAAAATTTTGTTAGCGGAATCTTTTTGACCAGGAGGGAGAGAAGGCACCGCCGAGGTTGGTCAGTTGCCTCTGACCGGAACCGTCCCAATGCATTTGCCATAATTCCCAGCGACCAGTGCGGTTGGAAGAAAATACGATATGGAGGCCATCCGGTGAGAATGATGGGTCTTCGTTACTCCCTTCAAAGGTGAGTCGGCGTGAGAAACTACCCGTTACATCAGTGATATAAATTTGATTGCGACCGTCGCCTTCCCTTGATACATAGGCAATCAAGTCACCTTTTGGTGACCAAGAAGGAGAGGTATTATAAGAGCCATGGGTGGTAACCCGATAGAGACCTGTGCCGTCAATATCCACAATGTAAATCTGGGGACTGCCACTTCGGTCGGAACAGAAGGCAATCTGACGAGAAGAAGGGGAAAAGGAGGGGGAGATATCAATTGAATGACCATAGGTGATTCTATTTTTCTCCTTTGAGTTAATTGGGAGGAGATAGATATCTAAGGAACGTTCGGCGGTGAGGGCAAAAGCGAGATAGCGGCCATCCGGGGAATAAGCCGGTGTGGTATTTAATCCGGGGGATGCGGAGATGAGTCGGGAGCGGCGCATCCTTAAATTGTAGGCATAAAGGTTTAGGTTTGCTCCGGAATAAGTAGAATAGGCAATCTCGTCGCCACTCGGTGACCATTCCGGGTATAGTTTTAAGCCGCCGTCACTGGTTAAGGGGGTAAAATTGGCACCATCATAATCAATCAGTCCTAATTCTTTGTCCTGACCTTTACGATAGGAGAAGGCAATCTTGGTTCGGGCAATCCCTTCTTCGCCGGTCAAAAGTTTGACTAAGTCATCGGAGATGGTATGGGCGAGCCAACGCCAATCGCCGGTAGAGCCATAATTTTTCTCGGCCAATTTCCGCCGCATCTCTATATCATAGACCCGGCACTTGATATTTATTGCCCCGCCTTTCAGGAAGAGGTCAAAGGCGATTAGAACCTGTGCTCCGGAGCCGGCCAATTTTGGGAATTCAATCTTTCCTTCCTGGGTGTTGCAGTGCTTTTCTGTGGAACAAATGCGAAAATAGAGGGAGAAGTCAAGGTCATCAATCACTACCTTCCTTAAACTTTCCGTTAGGTCTTTTAGCGACGGTGAAATATTGGGCGGGAGATTAAAATCGGCAACAATAATTGGCAATTGTTTCTTTGTTGCCCGAGAAGTGATTCTTGCCCAGACCTCCAATGTGCTCTTCTGGGCAAAAGAAGGAAGAAGAGAAGAAATGATTATAAGATAAAGGAAACGAAAGACCATTTAGTTGTTCCGGGCTTGGGGCTCTGGTTTATGCCTTTTTCCTCTTTTTTGTTTCAATGTATATTGGACTTCCTTTTCCGGTTATCACTTCGGGGGTTATGACACATTCGCTAATCTGAGGGGCGATGGTCGGGAGTTCAAACATTATCTCCAGAAGCGCATTCTCTAAAATTGTCTTTAAGGCACGGGCCCCGGTTCCTTTCTTGATTGCTAAATCAGCCACTTTATCTAAGGCCTCGGGGGTAAAGGTAAGGCGGACCCCTTCCATTTCAAAATACCGTTGGAATTGTTTGATTAGGGCATTTCTCGGTTTAAGCATTATATCAATCAATGCCTCTTTGGTGAGAGAAGAGAGGGTGGTAATGACCGGGAAGCGACCGATAAATTCCGGGATGAATCCATAAAGGAGTAAATCCTCCGGTTCAATCTGGGCTAAGATATCATCGGTTGTCATCTCACGCTTACTCATAATCTGAGCCCCGAATCCTAATCCTGATTTTTGCAGGCGCTGGCTAATAATCTTTTCCAACCCTTCAAAGGTGCCGCCGGCGATGAAGAGGATATTTTTCGTATTGATTGGGATAAAAGGGGCCTCGGGATGTTTGCGACCGCCTTGGGGTGGACAATGGACGATTGTCCCTTCCAGAATTTTTAATAGTGCCTGCTGCACCCCTTCACCGGAGACATCCCGGGTGATGGAAGGGGAATCGGACTTACGGCTTATTTTGTCTATTTCATCAATATAAACTATACCAATCTCGGCTAAGGCGGTATCAAAATTGGCTGCCTGGATTAAACGGAGGAGGATATTTTCCACATCTTCACCAACATAACCGGCTTCGGTGAGCGGGGTGGCGTCGGATATGGAAAATGGGACATTGAGATATTTGGCCAGGGTCTCGGCGAGTAAGGTCTTTCCGACCCCAGTCGGACCAACGAGTAGAATATTGCTCTTTTCAATTTCAATATCGGGATGGGGAGAGAAGACCCGCTTGTAGTGATTGTAGACGGCAACGGAAAGGAAACGTTTTGCCCTTTCCTGACCGATGACATATTCGTCTAAGAAACTCTTTATCTCCGCGGGCGAAGTTAGGTTTCTCTTTTGAAGAATCGGACGATACCTTTCTTCATCTTTGAGAAAGTCGGAACAGATCCGAACGCAGTCGTCACAGATATAGCCGGTCTTACCAACGATGATGCGTCGGCAACTACTTTCCGGACGACCGCAAAAGGAACAGCGGGTTTTATCTTTTGTCTTTTTTACCTGGTCTCTCTGGCTCATTAGTTAAACTCGTTTTTCAATTACCTCATCAATAATTCCGTATTCCTTAGCTTCTTGGGCCGACATAAAGAAGTTTCTATCGGAATCCCTTTCAATCTTCTCCTTTGGTTGTTTGGTATGCCGGGCCAGGATTTCGTTAAGTCGTTCTTTGAGTTGGGTAATTTCCCGGGCATGGATTTGGATATCGGTTGCCTGTCCGGAGAGGCCGTGAATCTCGGGTTGGTGAATCATAATTCGGGAATTGGGTAGGGCGAGTCTTTTGCTTGGCGCACCGGCCGCTAAAAGAACCGCCGCGGCACTGGCCGCCATTCCCATACAAATAGTGGAGACCTTGGGTTTAATAAATTGCATCGTGTCGTAAATCCCTAAGGCCGAAGAGATATAACCACCGGGGGAATTTATGTAGAGATAAATATCTTTTTCCGGATCTTCGGCTTCCAAGAAGAGGAGTTGAGCGATGATTAAGTTGGCGGTGGTATCATCAATCGGTGTGCCCAAAAATACAATTCGCTCCTTCAACAGGCGCGAATATATGTCATAAGCCCTTTCCCCCCTCCCGGTCTGTTCAATGACAATTGGGATGTAATACATATTTTCCTCCTTTAACTGACATTAGCCTGGCGGATGAGAAAATTAAAGACCTTCTCGATCAAAAGTTTGTCTTTTAGGAACTGACTTTTCAATAATTTTGCCTTCTCTTCTTCGGAGACGGCATAGGAAGTGAGTAGGGTTTCTATTTCTTCAGGCGTAGGGGAGAGGTTTTCTTTTTCGGCAATGCGGGAGAGAATGATAAACAATTTTGCCTTTTTCTCAGCCAGCGGGTGGATTTTTTCTCTATTCTCTTGATTATTCTCCAATCGGTTTTCAAAGATAATCTGTTTTTTCATCTTTTCAATAATTGAGGGTGGGGGCGAAAATTCATTTTCCTTTAAGAGATAGTCCTCAATCTGTTGACGAATTAGATTACGTTCAATCTCCTCCCTTTCCTCTAAGATTGACTCCTTTATTTCTTCACCCATTGCCGTCAAACTTTCGTAGCCCAAATTTTTTGCCAATTCATCATTTAGTTCCGGTAGTTCTTCTTCCTTAACATCCCGGACAAATATCTTAAACCGGACCTCTCGGCCGGCTAATTTCGGGTTGGGATGGTTTTCTGGGAAGTTGACTTTTATTTCTCGGCGCTCCTCGGGCTGGGACCCAAAAAGTCCTTCCTCCAGTTCTTTTAAGTTGCCTTCTTCACCTAACTTAAAACGATAGGCGGTTTTCTTTTCCAATCGTTCTTCCCCGGCAAAGACTTCGTAATCAAGGAGGAGGACATTGCCCTTCGCCGCCGGTTTATTAACACTATGGAGAATAGCACATTTCTCCTGCAGTGCCTTCACCCGTTTTTCAAATTCCTGTTCGTAGCCTAAAATTTCTGGAGGGGTAATGGGGATGCCTTTGTATTCCTTCAACTCAAAGTCGGGAAGGACCTCTAAAAGAAGAATAAATTTAAGGGACTTATCTTCGCCAATCTCCAAGTCAATAACCCGGGCGTCAGTGGCCAGATGGAAATTTTTTTCTTTAATTACCTCGGTGGTTATCTCATCAACCAACCTTTCGGCGGCGATTGCCTCCAGTCCCTTACCCAATTTTTTAAGCAGAATCTTTTGGGGAACCTTTCCTTTGCGGAAACCGGGTATCATTATCTTATCTTTATAGTCATTAAGGATTTCGTTAATCTTTTGATTGACCCTTTCCGGTTCTACGGTAATCGTTATTTCCCGAATGTATTCCTCAGGTTGGTTGATAGTTAATTCCATATCTCCGTTTATGCCAGTAATGAAGAGTTACTCAATGTGAGAATTGTCTTATTCGCGCTCTTTTTGGTGCGCAGTTATGCGAGGAGGGGGAGTTGAACCCCCACGAGTTTCCTCACTGGATCCTAAATCCAGTGCGTCTGCCAATTCCGCCATCCTCGCTAATAACTATTTATTATAAAAGAAGATTTAGCCCTTGTCAACTTTTAGTTTGTTTACACCAATCTAAGGAGTTAATTTTTGATGGTGGACGAAGAACTGCAACCGAAAGAGGAAGTGCTAAATATTGATAATGCTCATCAATGCTAATTTAATTCCTATCTCAATCTAACCAATTCATTCTACAAGACTTATTAAAATTTTTTCTCAATTGTCACCAAGGAATAATTGAGGGCATCTGGTAATCTGTGATCCGTCAACAATTTTAATTTGGCTTAAAAGGCGGGATCCTCTAAGGTTTCTAACGAATCAATCAGGTTTACCAGAGCCCTCAACTATTATTGAGTAATCCCGGCCAAGTGGCTGGAGAGACAATACCCAAGATGAGAAGGACGTAAAAGAAGCAAAAGGGGATGGACCGAGACGGAGAGAGTCGGGGAATTGGATGGCACTTCCTTTACGTCCTCCTCGAGGATACAGTGAGCAGATAAAGAGGCATTTGGTTGCGCATCGCCCAGACTCGGCTTTTGTCCAATACATTCTCTTGTATCCTCCTTGGTTCTTTTTGTCATTGGCAATTTGGTAGGGGTCTCTCTGTTTTCGTTGGTCCTATTTTCCTTTCTTAGGAAGAGTATTATTTCACGATAATCAGTTTTCGGTTGATTTTATTATTCCCAACTTCTAAGTGGAGGAGGTAGATACCGGTTGGAAATTTCTTCAGGACGAACTTTCCTTTATTCGTCTTTTCGGAATAAACAAGGCGACCAAAGATATCATAGACTCTTAGATAAACTTCTGCTTTGGTTGGTAGATTGCAGTAGATGTAAACCTGGTCCTTTGTCGGGTTTGGTTTTATGAGAGGAGAGAAGTTAGAGGGTGAGATATTATCAGCCGAACCGAACCCCAAGGTGAAGGGGGTTACATTTGGGGTATATTGCCAGAATTCCAGGGTCCTGTTGCCTTTTAAGGCATAGACCTTCCCTTCGGCAAAGGTTAAAGCGCCGCCGTCGCCCAACTTTTTATCATTCGGCAAACGGGGCAAGGTCTCTTTTTCTACCCAGGAGTCGCTGGTTACGAAATAGGCCCAGTATTCTTGACCTTGACCTTTGAAGGCATAAATCTGTTTAGCACCATCCCAGGCTAAGGCCGCGCCGGCTCCGGTTTTTGTCTTCTTCATTGAACCAGAGCGATAGAGGGGCATCGGGTTTTTTGTCATCCAGGTATCAGCCACTATATCGTAGCAATAAAATTCCGGCACACCACCTTTAAGGAGATAGATATACTGATTGTTATAATTCACCAAGGCGGAGCCCTTTTTCAGTCCCTTCTTAGACGGTCCGAGAGGAATATCATTTCGTTTCTGCCAGCTGTCCCTAGCCACTGAATAGACGTAAAATTCTCTGGTTCCTCCACCCTTAGCCAGAAAGATAAAACAGGTATCATCAGAGGCATAGCCTTTTTGCGGGGGTTGTTTAACAAAGACTATTCCGGCACCATCCTTAATTTTTTTCTTTTTCTCACCGGCGGGAACATCTTTTAACTGCTGCCAGGAATCCTGTTTGACCTCATATTTATAGAACTCAAGGGTATTATTCCCCTTGATACAATAAATCCAATTGAGTCCATCCGAAGTTAATGCCCCACCACCTTTTACCCCTTTCTTTTTTACCGGTAAGGGTTTTCGTTCTTCCCACCTTTTAGTTCTCAGATTATAGGCAGAAAAATCGTTGCTATTCCCTCCTTTTAGGGCAAAGCAAAATTTGCCGGCGGTGGTTAAGGCCCCTCCGGCTTTCACCAGACTCGGCTTCGCCTGACCAAAGGGTAGGGGAGATAATAAAACCCAAGGATATTCCGGAGGTGGTTGAGGTAGTCGGACAACAAAACTTCTGGTAAGGGAGTCATTACTTTGCTCCTGGGGAAAAGGCGATGAGATGAAAGATTGTGCTTCATAATCACCGGCCGGTAAAAGAAGGGAAAGGAAGTTAATCTGCCTTTCTTCATTGGGCAGTAAGCCAAAAACGGTTATAGCCTTTGTATAGTAAGGCGGGATTAAGAAATAAGTAGTAAAGGTTTCAATGAAGTTCCCTTTATTCTCAACCAGAACCGAAGGTCTTAAGAGCGTTCCCTCTAAATACTCTCCCCGGGGTGATATGATTTCTCTTAATGCGATATCCCGCGCCTTCGGAACTTCACACCAACACTCAAAGTTTTCTGCCTTTCGGTTATTGGTTGTGTCCCGGTCATCAACCGATGGCGGGATGTAAGCGATAATATGGTAATCACCGGTATCTAAGTAGATGCCCGGAAAACTTAACTCAGCGGTTTTTTGGGCAAGAAGGAAGGTAGGAAGAGAGTCTTGATAGACCAAAAGGCTCTCTTTTCGTATTTCAACGAAGACCATTAAACTTTCATCGGTGTTTCCATAGTTGGCAATCCCCACTACTGGGATCTGTTCTCCAGGAGGCACCACCCCAAAAGGTGAAATCGCCGAGACCCCGACATCCACCCATCTTTCTTCTGACACCAGGGTCTTTTTTTCTTTTTGGTCATTATCCGGATTTTCATCGTCTAAAAGAAGGGTGCGGGCCGTTACATCATATTCACCCGAAACAGTAAACCAGGGTTCAGAAAACAGGATGGATAGGGTATCGCCTGGATTCATTCCGTTGACCAAAAAGGTATCACGATAAACAACTACTGGCCTCTGGGGAGATTTTCCAATAACCAGTTCTACGGAAAAATTGACCACCGCACTGCCAAAATTTTTAATAAGAACCGTTGGATAAATTTCCTGTTCCGGCTCTTCAATTTCTCTGGGGTATAAAATAGAGACCACGCCAACATCTTTTATCATCTCTCCGACACCGGATATATCATCCAGATAACAGGAGTTGACGCCAAAGATACCAACATTCCGAAAGGCGATGTAAATTGGTGTGTAGTGATAACCAGAGAGCGGGATAATCCGTAATTGATATTCCTCACTGGTGAAGCCAAAGGCATCAAGCCGGATTGAGAAGTCTTTGGGTTGATTACCGGTGAGGGAAAGTAAAACCTCCAGACTTTCCGGGAAATTACACTCATGGGCCCGATACCAGAACTTTAAGGTATCGGCCCCGGGATAAGGAAATAGCCTTTTCGTTACTAACCAGTCATCATTTCTCTGATGGGGACCTTCAAATCTACTTCGGGCACAAGCCGGCGCACTCCGAGATTTTGCCGGACTGCGGTGCCAAACTTGATTTCCACCATCCTGATTATAAACTGCCCAGCCAGCTGGTGGGAAATAGGGTGAAGAGAAATCTTCAAAAAGAACCGTTGGAAAAACCCTTAAAAAGATTAAGGTAATAAAAATAAATAGAATTTTGGGTTTCATCTTACCCTCCCTTATTGATAAAGATGTAAGATACATCTTACCTCTCTTACCTAAGATAAGGCGGGATTTACTAACCCGCCGATGAAACTAAAAGAAAGAAGGAGGGATGATGGTCGGTGGGGTAAGAAAAACCGACCCCATTTTTAGAGGAAAAGGGTAAGCATCCCTCCCTCCTTTCGTCAGAAAGAGTATCCTTTTTACTACCCGCAAAGTGGGGTATAAGTGCTCCTCCCTATTGACAAAATGATTAAAATCTGGTATAATGTTACATAAAGAAATGGTCGCATCGGTTCTATTTCCTTGGCTAAATGGTAGAATTGGTAGAGGCATACTGTCTATATTATACAGGTTTTTTCTATTTTGTCAAGATAGGTTATACTGAAAATGTATATATCAAAATTAAAGGACTGGGGAGCAAAAATCGTTGACCAGTCGGCGTTTCCACTGATTGGGGCGGCGGAGGTTTTAGAAGCAGCCGAGAAAAATATTTCGGGGATAGGAGGGGGTAAGAAGTTTAAAGGCGACCATCTAATTCGGTTAATAAAAAGGGATGCGAAAGGGCGTGCAATCAGGATAGACAAGGCAGGCCTATCCACCCCCGGCGTCCGGCTAAGGAATAAGGTATCTAATATCATACTAACTATATTATACAAAAAATTTCCATTCTGTCAAGTATTATATCCGAAAAAGGTATAGTATGAATTCCGAGTTAAAGGACCGGGTCGCCCAGGCGATTAAATACTCGGGGCTTTCTCAGATTGAGATAGCGGAGGCTTTGGGGGTTAAGCAAAAAAATATCTCCGATATCGTAAGGGGGGTAGTAAAAAATCCCAGGATTGAACTACTCATCCGATTAGCGGAAATAACTAAGGTTGATACCCATTGGCTTTTAACCGGAAAGGGTGAGATGGTTAAACCGGAGCCGATTAAATTTGGATTGGGGAATTTTTGGCTTGTTCCAATCTTAGGGCATAGTCTAAACCATATCCCGACCATTTCCGAGGAGGTAAAGGAGGGACTGCTTATCTTCTTAAAGGGGGAGGAGAATAGAAATGTCTTCGCCTTGAAGGTTCCGGATAATTCAATGGTTCCGGAATTGAAGGAAGGTGATATTGTCATCGCCGTTCCGAGAAGATTAAAAGAGTTAAAGAGAGAAGGAGAAATAGTAGCGGTCCACTTCCATCACCGGGTCTTAGTGCGCTGTCTGCATAAAGAGAGAAGCGAAACAATTTTGACCCCATTAGATAGTCGATACCCTCCATTAATAATAAAGCCCGAAGAAATAGAACTCATCAGCAAGGTGGTCTTTAAACTCCGGAGATATATTTAAGAAAAGTCTCCACTTCTCAATTCCTGGAGTAGCCGACCTTGGTCGGCGCTAAATGTCTTATAGAGACAAGTCTCGCTACTCCAGACACAAAGAAAAATATAAAAGATAATGGAACCACAGATGGACACACTTTTCCTAACTTCCGAAGTTATCTAAAAAGGCTTGACTTCGGATAGGTTTTTGCTAATCTTGACTATGGAAAAGGTCTATAATAATTTCATTCAGGGGAAGTGGCTGCCCAGTAAGACTGGGAGGACTTATGAGAATAGAAATCCGGCGAATACCGAAGACCTCATTGGTATCTTCCCTTCTTCGGATGCTAATGATGTTGCTTTAGCGGTGCAATCGGCAAAGAAGGCCTACGAATCCTGGCGGAAAGTCCCGGCACCAAAAAGGGGGGAGATTTTAAGAAAAGCCGGTGAATTGATGTTAGAGAGAAAGGAGGAATTAGCCCGGCTGATGACCCGGGAGATGGGGAAGGTTTTGAAAGAGACAAGAGGTGATGTTCAAGAAGGGATTGACACCGCTTTTTATGCCTTTGGCGAAGGGAGAAGACTCTTTGCCTTCACCACACCTTCGGAATTGACTAATAAGATGTGTATGGTCTTTCGTCAACCAATTGGTGTCTGGGGAATTATCACGCCCTGGAATTTCCCAATCGCTATCCCGTCCTGGAAAATCTTCCCGGCACTTTTATGTGGTAATACTGTGGTCTTTAAGCCGGCAACTGATACCCCGGCATCAGCGGCAAAATTAGTGGAAATCCTGGCCGAGGCCGGTGTTCCGGATGGTGTAGTGAACTTAGTCTTTGGTCGGGGCCGGGAGGTCGGGGAAGCCATCTTAAACCATCCGGAGATTAGAGGTGTCTCCTTTACCGGTTCATCGGAAATCGGACGGAGGGTTGCCGAGGTTACAGGTTTTTCTCTTAAAAGATGTTCCTTAGAATTGGGTGGCAAGAATGCCCAGATTGTGATGGAAGACGCTGATTTAGATTTAGCCTTAGAGGGAGTGCTCTGGGGGGCATTCGGAACAACCGGACAGAGATGCACCGCTACATCCCGGCTCATTCTCCAGGAGAAAATTTTTAACCAATTTGTTGAGCGATTGGTCGAGCGGGCGAAAAAAATTAGGATTGGGAATGGCTTAAAGGAAGATACCGAGATGGGACCACTGATTAATGAGACGCAGAGAAAAGTCGTTGACAATTATGTGGCGATTGGTAAGAGGGAAGGGGCATCATTAGTTTGCGGTGGTCGGTTTTATACCGAGGGCGAATGTAGGAAGGGATATTTCTATGAGCCAACAATCTTCATCAATGTGCAACCGGATATGCGGATTGCTCAGGAGGAAATCTTTGGTCCAGTTCTCTCGGTAATAAAGGTGAAGGATTTAGCTGAGGCAATTCGGGTTCTGAATGGAACAAAGTATGGTCTATCTTCCTCTATTTACACCCGAGATGTGAACCAGGCGTTTAAGGCAATTGAAGAGATAGAAGCCGGGATAACTTATATCAATGCCCCAACGATTGGTGCCGAATGTCATCTGCCATTTGGCGGTGTGAAGGATACGGGAAACGGTCATCGGGAAGGCGGCTGGACGGTCTATGATATATTCTCGGAATTAAAGACAGTGTATGTTGACTATTCGGGCATCTTGCAGAAGGCACAGATTGATACCTGGCCAGAAGAGTAAACCCAGCACTTATTTTCCCCAGATACCGATACGAAGTGCCGGATTTATAACATTTTAACCGCGGGTGAACAATTCCCCTTCCCTGGCACAGAGGGTATGATTGATTCCGATGCGGTCTTGAATAAGAAGACGAAGGCGATGAAAATTGTTGAAGAGAAAGGTGACCAGGATTTAAGTCTGGTGAGAAGAGCGGCCGAGGGCGACGAGTTGGCGTTTGAAGAGTTGGTAAAGAAATATCAAAAGCCAGTTTTGAATATAATCTATCGCTATACCGGTGATTATGACCAAGCCGAAGATATTGCCCAGGAGGTCTTTTTTAAGGTCTGGCAAAAGATTAAGACCTTCAAAGGAAGGTCTAAGTTTTCTACCTGGCTCTATCGGATTGTCGTCAACCAGTGCTTAGATTATAGAAGGAAAAATAAGGAAGAACTAATATCCTTAGATAAGAAATGGGAAGGAGGCAAGACTCCGGAGGCACTTACCGTTGAGTTAGATTCCCCACCAGAAAAAAAGGTAGAAATCGTCAGGAAGGCTATCCAAGAATTACCGGAAAGTCAAAGGATTGCCCTGATTTTATCAAAATTTGAGGCAAGGCCCTATCAGGAGATAGCCGAGATTATGGGAATCTCACTTGCCGCGGTTGAATCCCTAATTTACCGGGCAAAGGATAAATTAAAAAATAGGCTCCGGTCATTAAGAGAGAGGGGTGAAATTTAACGCAAGTTTTTTCAGAAATCTTCGTCTAATATAGTATGAAGAGAAAAAGACAATGCCCACAGGTGAAAAGGCGACTTTCGGCTTTCTTAGACAACGAGGTATCGGAAAAAGAGAAATTCTATATCTCAGAACATTTGAAGTCCTGTGTCAATTGTCAAAACGACTTAGAAAGGCTATCCGAGGTTTCCGGCTTACTGGATTTAGTGGAAGAAGTAGAGGTTTCACCTTATTTTATGGTTCGCTTGCGACAGAGAATTGCCGAAGAAAAATCAAAGAGGGTTGTTTGGTTACCATTATTAGAATGGCGGAAACGAATTTTCGTTCCAGTGGGGATTGCTCTACTCTTTTTTATTGCGGTTCTTGGGGGCAATTATTTGGGTCATTGGCTTAATCAGCGGGTAGAGAAGGCAGTGGAACTGAACGAAGAAGTGGCTAATGTAGCGGGAATTACTTCGCTGGAAGATTTTTCCGAAGGCTCATTGGTTGATGCCTATGCTGGACTTTTAGCCGAAGGAGGTAAATAATGAAGACCAAGGTCATCATTATTTTGTTACTGATTATCTCATTAGGGATAAATATTGGATTACTCATTAGGCTCACTCACCAAAAGGCGTTGCCCAGAAGAATTACGAAGTATGATATAAGGCACGGCTGGCGAAAGGGTGGATTAAGACACCACCTCAATCTTAATGAAAATCAGTTAAAGGCAATGGAAGCGGTGAATGAGTCAACATTTACCAGAATGGATGCCCTAAGGGAGACCTTGGAGTTAAAACGGCGAGAATTGATAAGTATCCTGAAAGAATCAGAGCCGGATAACTCTAAGATACAGAGGCTGTTAAAAGAGATTGCTGATTTGCAGACCAGGATGGAACTAAATTTGACGGAAAATATTTTGGCGATAAAGAAAGTTCTTACTGCGGAGCAACAAGAGCAATTTTTTGAACTTTTCCAGAGAAGATTGGGACACCACGCAGAGTTCAAAATCAAAAAGCGTCGGAGGAGGCAATAATGAGAAACCCAAGGGCGAGGAGGGATTGATGAAAATAAACCCCATTTATTTAGCCATTTTTCTCTTCTGGCTCGTATTCCCTCAATTACTAATTGCTGAAACCTTGACCTTAGATGAGTGCATCGCTTTGGCCAAAGAGAATAATCTTCAACTGCGGGAGGCGAAGATGGATATTGAGCGGGCATGGGCCGGTGTGACCGAAGCGAATGCTGCCTATTACCCAAGCCTTGGGCTTTCCAGTGGCTATCGTTATGGTGGTAATTTACAAGAATCAAAAACGGGCAGTTACTCAACCGGTATTGACGCAAGGTATACAATCTATAAAGGTGGCTCAATTCGGGCCGGGACAAAGATTGCGCAAACCCGGGTAAAGATTGCGCAAGCCAATTATCAGCAAAAAGAAAATGAGGTGGTCTTTTCGGTAAAGCAAGCCTTCTTTAAAATCTTACAAATCCAAGAACAGATTTCTTTAATCAAAAACATCCTTAAGCGCCGGCAAGACAACCTTACTCTCCTCAAATTGAATTATAGTGTTGGTCGGGAGAACGAACCCAATGTCAAACAAGCCGAGGCGAGTCTAAAACAGACCGAATATGAGTATCGGCGAGCAGAAAAAAATCTTGCCTTAGCGAAAATGGAACTTGCCCGTCTTCTCAATCACCCTTGGGAAGCGATAGCAATTGAATATGAGGAAGAGAATAAAGAATTGCCTTCACTGGATAGTTTAACCAAAGCGGCAAAGAATGAGCGACCGGAGATGGCGCGCCAGAAGGCGAATCAGGAGGTGATACTCGGGCAAATTAAACAAGCCAAGAGTAATTATCTCCCAGCCATTTCTCTATCTTCTTCTTATGGCTTACAGGGGGATAAGTTTTTAGAACAAAAATCAAATTGGAGTGCCGGGATTGGTCTTTCGATCCCGTTGTTTGATGGCTTTGCCACGAAGGCCAAGGTTAGAGAGGCAACGCTCGCCTTAAAACAAAACGAGTTGAATTTGGAGGATTTAATGAATAGTATTGAACAAGAAGTGAGAATGGCTTATGCCGATTACGAATTGGCGACGAAAAATCTTGAGGTTACGAATAAAATACTGGAGGCGGCACGTGCTGCCTATCAACTTACCAAACTTCAGTATGAACAGGGCCGGACATCTTATTTCTTTTTACAACAAAAAGAAAATGAGTTGACCCAAGCCGAAAATAGTTATGTCAATGCCTTATATAATCTACGGGTCTTACTTGCCCAATTAGAAAAGACCGTCGGAAGGAGTAACTAATGAAAAAAATTTGGATTGCAATTGTTATTGTTATTGTCATTATTAGCGGTTTTTTCTTTATCGGCAAAAGGTTTAGACGGAGTTCAGCGGAACCGCAATGGACAACAACCGAGGTGACCCGAGGCAATATTGAGGTCAAGGTTCTTGCCACCGGGACAATTCAGCCTTACACCCGGGTGGAAGTGAATTCACCAGTTAGTGGCCGGATTGACCGGGTATTAGTGGATGAGGGAGATGTAGTGAAACCGGGTGATATTTTGGCCTGGATTTCCAGCGAAGACCGAATTGCCCTCTTAGATGCGGCGCGTTCGGTATTAGAATCGGCGGAGAGAAGTAAAGACGAAACCGCAATCAAAGAGGCAAGACGGGCCTATGAGATAGCCAGTAATGCTTATAAACCAGTCCCTTTAACTAATTCAATCAAAGGTGAGGTGATAAGACGGGCGGTTGAACCGGGAGAAAATGTTACCCCTCAGAGTGTGCTCTTTGTCATCTCTGACCGCTTGGTGGCTAATGTCTCGGTTGATGAAGCGGACATCGGTAAGATAAGATTAAATCAAGATGCCCTGATTGTGCTTGATGCCTTTCCCAATGAGTCAATGCCCGCCAAAGTGACTAAGATTTCTCGCGAGGCCAAGGTGGTCTCAGATGTTGTCGTCTATAATGTTATGGTTGAACCAGTTGAAGTTCCCAAACGCTGGGCTTCCGGTATGACCGCTAATGTTGCCTTTAAAGTAATTAATAAACAAAATGTCCTTATCTTACCCACAAGCGCATTAAAAGAGCGAGACGGTGAAAAGTTTGTCCTTGTTCTGTCCGGTAACCGACCAGAGCCAAGGAGGGTTATGACTGGCGCGACCGACGGAAAGATGGTTGAGATAACCGACGGCTTAAAAGAAGGTGATAAGGTCTTGGTCAGTAGTGGCCAACCAAGCCCTGGGCGTTCTCGGATTGATGCGGAGCGCCGAGTTCGGCAAATGATGCGTGGAATGCCCGGAGGATTCCGATGATTGAGTTAAGAAATATCACGAAGATTTATCGGATGGGTAAAGTGGAATTTACCGCTTTAAATAATATCTCGTTCCAAGTTGAAGACGGAGAGTTTATTGCAATTATGGGACCATCGGGCTCAGGAAAATCAACCCTGCTTAATATCTTAGGCTGTTTAGATGTTCCAACGAAGGGAGAGTATTTGATTGATGGCGTGAAGGTGAGCGAATTTAACGATTCCCAACTTGCCTCAATCCGGAATCGTAAGATTGGCTTTGTCTTTCAGAATTATAATCTTTTACCACGCCTGACCGCTCTTTCCAATGTTCTTCTACCTCTCATCTATTCGGGTAATCATAAGAAAAGGAAAGAGGCGGCGCTTAATGCCCTCCGGGCCGTTAATCTTAGTCATCGGGCCAACCACCGACCTTCGGAGTTATCGGGTGGTGAACAACAGCGGGTAGCAATTGCCCGGGCATTGAGTAATGAACCATCAATCATCTTGGCCGATGAGCCAACCGGTAACCTTGATTCCAAATCGGGCAAAGAGATAATGACCATCTTAACCGAACTCAATAAGAAAGGGATTACTGTGATTATGGTAACCCACGATAACACAGTCGCCGCCTATGCCCGAAGAATTATTCGGTTAAAAGATGGTGAAATTATTGAGGACCAAAAAATTTCGGACCAACGGCCTACCTCAGAACCAGGAAGTGCTTCAAGCACCCAGCAGAAGAAAAAGGGACGAAAGTTCTCAATCCTTGAATTGAAAGAAAATATAACAATGGCGGTATCTTCAATCTTTGCTAATAAACTCCGTAGTTTTCTTACGATGCTTGGTATTATTGTCGGTGTGGCGGCGGTGATTACTATGATTGCCATTGGCCAAGGCGCCAGCAACCAAATAACTCAACGAATCAAACAAATGGGCGCAAATTTAGTGATGGTCAATCAGTTTCGTCGGATGGTCGGTGGTGGCAGTTTTACACCACTCACCTATGCCGACGCCCGGGCGATTGCTGAGGAGTGTCCCTCGGTTGCCCGGGTTGATGCCTCATTCCGGCGCAATGCCCAGGTTGTCTTCGGTAATTTAAATGTCAATACCGAGATAAATGGTGTAACGTCCAACTTCCCAATGATTAGAAACTTTCCGGTGGAACGCGGTTCATTCTTTACCGAAGAGGACAATAAACTGATGCGACGGGTTTGTGTCTTGGGTAAGACCGTGGTTAAAAAACTATTCGGGGAAACCGACCCAATTGGTCAATACCTAAAAATCAGACGCACGGTTTTTCAAGTGATTGGGATAATGAGTGAAAAAGGGAGTAGTGGCTTCCGGGATGAAGACGATGTCATCTTTGTTCCTTTAAGGACGGCTCAGAAGAGATTATTTGGTTTGGACCGGGACCAGGTATCGGAAATCAATGTTGAGGTAAAGAGTGAAAAACTTATGGATAAGGCAACGACGGAAATTACTAACCTCTTGCGCGCAAGGCATAAGATTCGACCCGGTCAAGAAGATGATTTCAATGTCCGTTCCCAAGCCGAAATCCTTTCTACCGTGCAGGAGACAAGTAAGACCTTCACCCTACTTTTAGCGGGTATCGCCATCGTCAGTTTGATCGTTGGCGGTATTGGCATTATGAATATTATGTTCGTCTCGGTTACCGAACGGACCCGGGAGATTGGTATCCGGAAGGCGATTGGCGCCCAAAGGATTGATATCCTTGGTCAATTTCTAATTGAAGCGGTCATCTTATCCTTATCCGGTGGGCTAATTGGAATAATCTTGGGGATTGGGGCAAGTAAACTTACCAGCCAGTTTGCCGGCTGGGCAACTGTGGTTACGCCTGGTTCAATCTTACTATCCTTCCTATTTGCCTTCACGGTTGGATTTTTCTTTGGGGTTTATCCGGCACGTAAGGCATCACTCCTTAATCCGATTGATGCGCTTCGCTACGAATAATTAAAAGAATAGATAAATAGATACAAATCCACCTTCCCGGATTCAAGCAATTCATTTTAATTCCTATTTTCTTTACCCAAAATAGCACATAGAAAAGAGAATAGGGCATTTAATACCATCCCCCATAGGAATAAGAGAAGGACACAGGGAGAGACCAAGAGAGCCTATCAGGGGGAGATAAAGTAAGGGATTAAGAAAGGGTAAGAGAGAGGGCAAGAGTAAGAGGCAGGGAAAGGGGTTAGGTAAGGGATAGAGTAAAGGATAGAGTAAGAGACCCACTAAGCCGTGAAGTAAGGCGCAGGGTAAGGCATCCAGGGGACGATACCCTAAAAGAAAGGAAAAATCCGATAAGTTCTGTAAAATCATAGGGTTAGAGGCAAAATCAGGCGATAAAAAAGTTTCCCGAAAGGAAACTTTATCCATTAGAAT
>CAYRLZ010000003.1:0-12646 GCA_964425275.1 uncultured bacterium
TGCTTTCTCCTCCTGACCCACAGGGCAAAGGTTATGGAGATGGTAGTTGCCTTATTGCCTATAATGATAACACACTCTATCTTCTGAGAGGCAAATACAATGAGTTCTACAAATACGACATCACCGCTAAATCCTGGTCAAATGAGAGTATAATGCCCTTTGTCCATCCGATGGTGAAAAAGAGAAAGAAGGTTGGTGAAGGTGCGGGAATGGTCTTAAAGGATGATAAAATCTATGCCTTCAAGGGAAACAATACCAAGGAGTTCTGGGTATTTGACCCAACAACTGGAAGATGGCTTGGTTTAGATACGATTCCGAAGGGAGAGGATAAGAAATATGTGAAAGGTGGTGGCGGACTTGGGACCTGGACCGATGGCGCAATCTATGCCTTGAAAGGTAATAACACAACCTCAATCTGGAAATATAGTACCGGAGAAGGGGTCCCATTCTCTGCCTTCTTACCGCTAGCGAAGCGGGATGCAAATGCAAGTCCACATACCGGAACGATGGAATATGTGACTGGTAAAAAGATTGGTTTAAGGATTGTGCCCAATCCAACAAAAGGCTTAACCACGGTCTATTACAACCTGCCGAAGAAAGAGGTTGCGACCTTAAAAATCTACAATATCTTAGGTGAAATTGTCTATAATGAGAAGAGCGATAAAGGTCTATTTACTATAAGAAAACTCCCAGCGGGAATTTACCTCTTGCGATTTAATGCCAAAGGCTATAAAGAAGAGAGAAAACTTGTGGTTTTGAAATAACCGCGACTTAAAAGGAGACGCCCCACTTTTTGGTGGGGCGTTTTTTATTTAACAAAATTTATGCCAAACCCAAATTTTTCCCTTTTGGCAATTAAAATTCCAAGAAACACTTTGAGCCAATTTTTACTCTATATTTAGATATGAGAAAAAGGCTAATTTTATTAAGTGAAGTTAAATCAATAACTTATATTTTATACTTGGGAGGTAAAAATGAGAGGATAGAATAACTTAATTAAAAAGACCTAACCGCTTTTATCCTAACCAATCCACTTAGCACCGCAGGGGATTTTTCTTTTTGGAGGGGGGAGTGCTACAGGGGGTGCTATTCGGGATGGTATTAAATACCCTATTCTATACCCTATTCTCTTGCCTATTCGGAATTCTATTCGGTATCCTATTCTCTTGCCTATTGGTAATCCTATTTTCTATCCTATTGAGCGTTCTATTCCCTTCCCTATTGGGGGTTCTATTCTCTGTCCTATTGGGAATGCTATTGGGGATGCTATTCTCTTTTCTATAAAGAGTTCTATTGGGAATCTTATTATTGGTTCTACCCCTCATCGTAGTAAAGGTTATCTGTGTTTAAGAAGAACTGCGGGCGATACTTGACAGCAGGGGAAATTTTATTATAATATCTTATGGCACAAAGGTATAAACCAATACCAATACCAGAGAAGGTAAAGGTAGAAAAACGGGAAGGCGAATTAGAGGTAGTCGGTCCGTTAGGAACCATTAAATTACCAATCAACCCTAATGTTGATGTTTGTTTGGTCGATCGGACAATTGTCGTCACCGGAAAAGACGAGACCGCTAAGCCCTTTGTTGGTCTCATGCGGGGATTGATAAATAATATGCTTATCGGTGTCACTAAGGGCTACGAAAAGACTCTGGAACTTCGGGGGATGGGCTATCGGGTCCAGAAGATAAAGGGTGGGATTCAGCTCTATTGTGGGTTTTCCCATCCGGTAAATTTCTTTGCACCAGAGGGAATTGATTTGGATGTGAAGCAGGTCCCTAACCCTGATGACCCAAAGACTCAGATTACGGAGATTACTGTAAAGGGAATTAATAAGCAATTAGTTGGACAGGTTGCGGCTAGTATTCGGGAGATAAAACCGCCCGACGCTTATCTCGGTAAAGGAATTCGCTATAAGGGCGAGTATGTAAGAAAGAAGCCAGGGAAACGCGCCATCGCCGAAAAGCATTAAACCCGCCTTACCAAAAATAGTTAAAGGGTCTCTTTTGTAAAAGGTTCGTTTTTTCTAAGATAGAAAAAATCCCTTAATCTCTCTTTTTACCGCATTTGTATCAAATTCCCATCATAACCTCGGAGGTTCTGAAGTTCCGAGTTTCGGAAGTTAGGAAAACTGTGGGGGGAAGGGGGGTTATTTCTCTCCTAAAGATGAGGGGATGACCTTTAAGAATTTTCGCTTGCCCACCTTAATGGTTATCGTCTCCTCAATATTTAGGATATGATTGATATCGGTAATCCTTTTCTGATTAACATAGACCCCACCCTCAGCAATCTTCCTTTTGGCTTCGCTCTTTGAAGGAAGGAGTTTGGAGAACACGAGAATCTCCACTAAGGAAATCTTATTTTGGGGCGCCTGGATTGTGGGGATTACTTCCGGTATCTCTTTATATTTGAATACCCGGTCAAATTCCTGAGCGGCTGCCTCCGCGGCTTCGGGCGAATGGTAGATGGTAACAATCTCTTTTGCCAGAAGGGATTTTAAGTTCCTCGGATTCTCACCCGATTTTAATCGCTCCTCAATCTCTTTTATCTCCGCTTCCGTTCGGTCAGTAGATAGGCGGAAATATCTAATGATTAAAGGGTCAGGCAAAGACATTATCTTGCCGAACATCTCCGCGGGGGGCTCAGTAATCCCGATGTAATTATTATAGGACTTACTCATCTTTAATTTACCATCCAGACCTTCCAAGAGGGGGACAGTCATTACTACCTGGGGCAAAAGACCGTAACTTGCCATCAACTCCCGACCAACCAGGAGGTTCCAATACTGGTCTTGTCCACCCAACTCAATATCGGCCTTGATGGCAATTGAATCAAAACCCTGAAAGAGTGGGTAGAGGATTTCATGGAGATAGATTGGGTTTCGGTTTTTGTAACGTTTGGCAAAGTCATCCCGCTCTAAAATTCGGGCTAAGGTATATTTGGCACTTAATTCAATTAGGGCATTGGCGTTTAATTGGCTTAACCACTCGGAGTTATAGCGGACCTCGGTTCTCTCCGGGATGAGAATCTTAAATATCTGCTCCTGATAATGGGCGATATTCTCTCTTATCTTTTCCGCGGTCAATTGGGGGCGGGTCTTAGAACAACCGGATGGGTCGCCAATCATTCCCGTAAAATCACCAACGATTAAAACCGCGGTATGCCCCAATTTTTGAAATTGGCGCAACTTCCGTAGGACAACCGCAAAACCGAGGTGAATATCCGGACCCGAGGCATCAATCCCCAATTTCACCCGCAGCGGCTGACCGGTGCTTAGCGAATGCTCTAACTTGGCAGCCAGTTCCGATTCGGTTACAATATCTACGGTATTATCTTTCAAGAGCGCCAAACTGGCCTCAACTTTTTTGGAGATTGAAGACATCACACCTTAAAAACCGCAAAATCAATTTTTCTCTTGGGTGGCGGCTCCGCTTGGCTTAATCTCCTAACGGGAAGTCGCCCAAGTTTTCCGGGTCGGTCTTGCGCAACCAATCTTCAATCTCTTTAATCTTATCTTCGGGTTGGTCAGGAATCGTAATACCACAAGATGATATCACCTCTTCGTTACAATAGATTGGGCAGTTCATCTTTAAGGCCAGACCAAGTGAATCAGAGGGGCGGGCATCAATCACGATTACCTTTCCGTCTTTTTCTAAAATCACCTCGGCAAAAAAGGTATTGTCGCGCACCGCCGTAATGACCACCCGCTTTACCTTTCCCCCTAAGCCGTCAATCAATCTTTTTATTAAATCAAAGGTTAGGGGTCGGGCAAATTTTACATTCTCCAAGAGATACATAATCGCTGTTGCCTCCGCTGGTCCAATAAATATCGGGAGGATACGATTTCCTTCCAGTTCCTTTAAGAAGACAACCGGTGAGCGAGTCTTTTCATCAAACCGCACGCTACTAACCTTCATCTCAATCACTTCTCCTCCTTTAAGACCCATAATTTTAGCACGGTCCTTTGCTCTGGGGCCAACCTTATCTCCACATCATAGACACCAGGGGAGCGGAGTGGCTCTTCCAAAATGATACATTTTTTATCAATCACTACCCCTTCCTTTTTGAGGAGTTCGGCAATATCCCCGGCGGTAATTCGGCCAAAACTCCCCTCTTCACCGATTGGGAGGTAGGTCTTTAATATCAACTCTTCAATGCGGGTAGCGAGTTCTTTCGCCCTTCTTTTTATCTTCTCCTGACGGCTTGCCTGGGCTTGTTGTTTATCTCTTAGGTGTTTAAGATTAGAAGGACTGGCCGGGATTGCCAGACCTTTGGGAAAGAGGTAATTTCGGGCAAACCCATCCCGAACTTGCACCACATCATCTTCTTTTCCTAAGTTCTCTACCTCTTTTATAAGGATTACCTTCATTTTACGACATAAGGTAAAAGGGCGAGATTCCTGGCCCTTTTTATCGCCCGAGTGAGGGCGCGCTGATGTTTTTGACAGAGACCGGTGATTGATGACGGCAAAATCTTTCCTCGCTCCGAGAGGAAATTTCGCAGTCGCTCATCTTTATAATCAATTGCCTTTATTTGCTGTTCGCAAAAATAGCAGCCTTTCTTCATAAGAAATATAATAGCCAAAAAAATTGGAAAGTCAATAGACAGTAAGTGAAGTTGACTTTTGGACTTTTTATATTAAACTTATTGATATTGAGTTATTATCAAAGAGGTGAAAAATGACAAAAGAGATTGAGAAAGAGAAGATGCGGGCACTGGCCAGCGCCCTTTCTCAGATTGAGAAACAGTTCGGGAAGGGGGCGGTAATGAAAATGGGCGAAAGAGAGATTTTTAAGGACGCGGAGGTAATTCCTTCCGGTTCACTCGCCCTAGACATCGCCCTAGGTATCGGCGGCATCCCTAAGGGAAGAGTCTGTGAGATATTCGGGCCAGAGGCTTCAGGCAAGACAACTCTGGCTCTTTCGGTCATCGGTCAAGCCCAGAAATTGGGCGGCATCGCCTGTTTCATTGACTCGGAACACGCAATGGACCCCACCTATGCCAAGGCCCTGGGTGTTGATTTAGATAATCTCTATCTTTCTCAGCCTGATACCGGGGAACAGGCATTAGAGATTGCTGAGGTTCTTACCCGAAGCCAAGCCCTGGATATTTTTGTTATTGACTCGGTGGCCGCTTTGGTTCCAAAGGTTGAGATTGAAGGCGAGATGGGTGAAGCGCAAGTCGGTGTTCAGGCAAGACTGATGTCCCAGGCATTAAGAAAATTATGTGGCATAATCAATAAATCAAAGACCTGCGCCATCTTTACTAATCAGATACGACATAAAATTGGCGTAATGTATGGTAGTCCCGAGACAACCCCTGGTGGTCTGGCGCTAAAATTCTATTCCACGATTCGCCTTGAGATTAGAAGAGTTGCCGCAATTAAAAAAGGTGAAGAGATTATTGGGGCGCGCACCCGGGTGCGGGTGGTAAAGAATAAATTGGCCCCACCCTTTAAGGAGGCGGAGTTTGATATTTTGTATGGGAAAGGAATTGTTAAAAACGGAGAGATTGTTGACCTGGGTAGTGAATTGGGGATAATCCAAAGAAGCGGCACCTGGTATTCATATAACGAAATCCGAATTGGCCAGGGTCGAGAACAGGCCGTGCTCTTTTTAGATGGGAATCCGGAGGTCGCCGCCGAGATTGAAAAGAAGATTCGGGAAAAGGCATTCCCTATGATGACGGAAAAAGAAAGATGAGTGATATTTATGAATGCCCGGGAGATAAGACGAACCTTCCTTGAATTTTACTCCCGACGGGGACATACAATTGTCCCGAGCTCATCCTTAGTCCCTAAGGATGACCCCACCCTTTTATTCACCACCGCCGGCATGGTTCAATTCAAACCATTTTGGGCGAAGACATCCCCTCCCTACAAGAGGGCGACCTCGGTCCAGAAGTGCCTCCGGCTCTCCGATTTAGATAAGGTTGGGAAATCACCAAAATATCTAACCTTCTTTGAGATGTTAGGGAATTTTTCCTTCGGCGATTATTTTAAGAAAGAGGCAATCACCTGGGCCTGGGAATACCTCTTAAATTGTGCCCGCCTTTCCGAAGAGCGGTTATTAGTCTCGGTCTACGAAAAAGATGAAGAGGCCTTTAATATTTGGCATAAGGTCATCGGCTTACCAAAGGAGAAGATTTTTCGTCTGGGTGAGGCGGACAATTTCTGGGGTCCGGCTGGGAGGACTGGTGCCTGTGGACCTTGTTCGGAGGTCTATTATGACTTAGGAAGAGAATGCGGCTGTGGGAAACCGACCTGCGCCCCCGGCTGTGATTGCGACCGCTTCTTAGAGATATATAACCTCGTCTTCCCCCAATTTGACTGCCAGGAGGATGGACAAAAACTACCGCTCGCTTATCCCGGAATTGATACCGGTATGGGGTTGGAGCGTCTGGCGATGGTCTCCCAGGGTAAAAAGAGCGTATTTGAAACCGACTGCCTGTTGCCAATAATAAAGAGGATGGAAGAGATCCTCGGTCTCTCCCGAAACTCAGAAAATAAGTTAGCATTTGATGCCGCAGCCGACCATATAAGGGGGGTTGTCTTTGCCATTGCCGATGGGGTTCTCCCCGCGCCCGAAGAAAGAGGTTATGTGGTTCGTTCTCTAATCCGGCGGGCGCTTCTTTTCTCCTACAAGATTCTAAAAATTGAAGAGCCCTTCCTTTATAAATTGACCTCGGCGGTTGTTGATGTCTATCATACCCACTATCCGGAGGTGAAGGAGGTCTTCCAGAAGGCGTCCTTAGTTGTGAAGGCGGAGGAGGAGAGATTTCTTTATAACTTATCTCTTGGAATAAAGAAGTGGGAAGAGATTACCAGGCAAATCCCCAAAGGCGGGACAGTCTCTGGGGAGGATGCCTTCCGCCTCTCCGATACCTACGGGCTGGGCATTGAAATTCAAGAAGAACTGGCGGCAAGTGAGGGGTTAACAATTGATAAGGGCTCTTTCTTAAAATTACTGGACGAGCAGCGGCAAAAGTCAAAAAAGACCTTTCTTTTACCCAGCGGAGTTCCCCAAGGCTTAAAAGAATTCACTCAGGAGTTTGTTGGCTATGAGACCCTGAGTGTGATAAGTGAACTCTATCACTACGAAGGGGATGAGGTCTATCTTCACCCAACACCTTTCTATGCCGAAGCGGGTGGTCAGGTTGGTGATACCGGTTGGATTGAGGGCGAAGGTTTTAAGTTGGAGGTGATTTCGTCTTATTATAAATTTGGCTTCCGTGTCGCCCGGGTTCGCCCGATTGAAGGAAAAATTCAATTAGGACGAGTTCTTTGCACCGTGGACAAAAAACGGCGCTGCGAGATTGAAAGAGCCCACACCGCGACCCACCTCTTGCATAAGGCATTAAAGATACTCCTCGGAGAAGATGTTCGTCAAGAGGGGAGTTTGGTAGAACCCGGTCGACTCCGTTTTGATTTTAATTTCCCCCGACCACTAAAAGAAGAGGAGATTAAAAAATTAGAGGCGATTGTCTATGAGAAGATATTAGAGGATTTACTCGTAGAGAAATTCTTTAATCTACCAATTGAAGAGGCACGGGCGATGGGTGCGGTTGCCCTCTTTACTGAGCAATACGGCGAAAAGGTGCAGGTGATAAAGATTGGCGATTTTTCTTGTGAACTTTGCGGTGGCACCCATACAAGAAGAACCGGTGAGATTGGCTACTTTCGGATCAGACAGGAGACCGGTGTCGCAGCCGGGACAAGAAGGATTGAAGCCCTGTGCGGCGCGCGGGTGAAAAAAGAGATGGATGAAGAAGAAGCGATAATATCTGCCCTCCAAAAAGAGTTTGGGCCGAGGGATAAAATCCTTAAAAAAATCTCCGAGATAAAAGAGCGGGTCATTTTCTTAGAAAAGAGTAAGGAAAAAATATCCCAAAGACTCATTTCCAATATCGCAAAGGAATTGGTTGCCGAGGAGATTAAAGGGGTCTTTTTAATCTTCGGTTACTACCCCTACCTTTCCCTCAATGACCTGAGAAATTTATCCGATACGACGAAAAAGCGCCCGAAGACAATCTCGGTTTTTCTTACCGACGCGCCTCGGGGAGAAAAAGAAAAAGTCTTCCTGATTCGCGTCTCCCCTGATTTACAGGATAGAATAAAGGCCAAAGAATTAGCCGATCGCTTAGGAAAGACCTTGGGTGGAGGAGGTGGTGGGCGGGATGATTTAGCCGAAGGGGGATTAAAGGGGGACGAAAAGCAGATAAAAGAGGCAATAATTCAGGCGCTTTAGAAATGAATTGGCATTCTCTACCAAGAGATGAGGTCTTAAAGCGACTGGCGACCCAAGAATCAGGACTTACTCAAAGGGAAGCGGAAAAGCGCCTTATTCGGTTTGGTCCAAACCGAATAGCCGAAGAGAAGAAAAAAACTCCCCTTCGTCTCTTCTTGGAACAGTTCAATAATTTCCTGATTATCATCCTCATCATTGCTACCTTTCTTTCTCTTTTTATTGGTGAAGTGACCGAAGGGATTGTCATCTTAGCCATTGTGATTATGGCGGCTTTCTTCAGTTTCATCCAGAACTACCGGGCCGAGCAGGTGATGAGGGAATTAAAAAAGATGGCACCGGAATACGCCCGAGTTTTAAGGGATGGAGAAGAAAAAACTATCTTGTCCGAATCTTTGGTTCCCGGGGATATCATCTTTCTCTCTCCGGGTGATAAAGTCCCAGCCGACTGCTATCTCTTAGAAGAGGTGTTTCTGAAAGTTGACGAAGGTGTCTTGACCGGCGAATCAGTTCCGGTAGAAAAGGAGTTGTGTCTCTTACCCGAAACGACCCCCCTTTCGGAAAGAAAAAATAGCCTTTTTTCCGGAACCGTAGTCGTCTACGGTCGGGGCAAAGCGGTTGTCGTAGGAACCGGAATGAATACCGAATTTGGCAAGATTGCGGCCAGTTTAGAGGCAATTCAAGAGACAAAGACCCCACTGCAAATCTCCATTGATAAATTAGGAAAATGGTTAGGTTTATTAACCATAATTGTCTGTGCCTTAATTGCTGGTATCGGTATCAGCCGGGGCGAGAAAATCTTAAAGATGCTCATCTGGGCGGTTGCCTTAGCGGTCGCGGTGGTGCCGGAAGCCCTACCCGCGGTCATCACTGTCTGCCTTTCCCTTGGGATAAGAAGGATGGCAAAGCGGAATGCCCTGGTGAGAAGATTGAGTAGTGTTGAAACCCTCGGTGCCACCAATGTCATCTGTACCGATAAGACCGGGACCATCACCAAAGGGGAGATGAGTGTGGAGAGAATATTTTTGGCGAAGGGAGAAAGGGAGATTACCGTTACCGGGGTTGGTTATGAGCCAAAAGGGGATTTCTTTTTGCAGCACGGTCCAGAAGATGGTTGGCTAAAAGATTTAGAACCACTGCTTTTGATTGGGGTATTATGTAATGACAGCCACTTAAAGAAAGAAGGTGAGAGATGGGTCATTAACGGCGACCCAACCGAAGGCGCACTTTTGGTATTAGCCGCCAAAAGAGGAATTAAAAAAGAGCAAATGTCCGCGAAATATAAAAGGGTAAAAGAGATTCCCTTTTCACCGGAACGAAGGTTGATGACTACCGTTCACGCCAATGGGGAGAAATTCCTAATTGCGACGAAGGGGGCGGGTGAGGTGGTCCTCAGTAAGTGCTCTTTAACCGAAGGCAGGCGTCAAGAATTATTAGGGAGGTTAAGAGATATGGCGGGAAAGGGACTGCGGGTCTTAGGGATTGCTTACCGGGAGATTGACGAGGGTTTGGTTGGGGAGAAAATAGAAGAAGACCTGACATTTTTAGGCTTCGTTGGGATGATGGATTTACCCAGAGAAGGGGTGAAAGAAGCGGTCCAAAAGTGTCGGGAGGCCGGCATAAAAACGATAATGATTACCGGCGACCATCTCTTGACCGCCAAGGCCTGCGCCCACAAGACCGGGATTTTGGAGCGTGGATTAGCCATTGAAGGTTGTGAACTTGACCGATTATCCGATGCCGAACTACAAGATGTGATTGATGAGATTGCGGTAATTGCCCGTTCCTCCTCTTTCCATAAATTGCGGGTTGTTGAGGCCCTCCAGAAGAAAGGGAATATCGTGGCCATGACCGGCGACGGGGTTAACGATGCCCCGGCCTTGAAGAAAGCGGACATCGGAGTGGCAATGGGTATTACCGGGACCAGTGTTAGTAAAGAAGTCTCCGATTTAATTCTCTTGGATGATAACTTTGTCACAATTGTCAGTGCCATTGAAGAGGGGAGAAATATATTTAAGAACACAAAGAACTTTCTTGGCTATGGACTTGGTCTGCATCTGGGGGAGATTTTAATTATGGTTCTATCTCTGGTTTTTGGCCTTCCTTTACCTTTGATTGCCAGCCAGATTCTCTGGATTAATTTAGTGACCGATGGCTTGCCACCAATGGCCCTAAGTATTGAACCCCCCGAACCGGGGATGATGAAAAGACCACCCCGGGGGAAGAAAGAGACTTTCTTTAGCCGGCGGGTGATTGGGTTAGGGATACTAATTGGCCTCCTGATGACCATTCAAGCCTTCGTTCTTTTTAAATATGGGTTGTCCACTTCGGAGGAGAAAGGGAGGACTATGACCTTCGCGATGATTACCATCTCGGCGATGTTTAATGTCTTTAACTGGCGCTCCGAAAGGATTTCCGTATTCCGGCTTCCTTTCTTTCAGAATAGGCATTTGTTATTAGCGGTGATCAGCACCGTCCTTTTACTACTCGCCGTTATCTATCTCCCAATATTGCAAAAGTCATTCTCAACCGTCCCATTATTGCCCGGGGATTGGCTTAAAATATTGGGTTTAGGTCTTACAACGGTTCTTGCCGTGGAGTTAATAAAACTCCTACCAAACTTCTTACCGAGAACTGCCCGTTAACCGTAATCTCAAAGAGGAAATTCTAAATCCTAAAGTAGAATACCTGTATCCGATTTTGAGTTTTGGATTTCCTCCCGAAAGGCAGGCTACCTGATAGTGCTTTGAAGCATAGGATTTCCTCTCCTTAAAGAGAGTTTAGGGTTTTGAGTCTCCCCTTCAAGTCAACGGAAGGCGCGATTGGGATTTACCACTTTGAGCCATAACCAACAAATTGCCATTGGCCATTCTCTTTTCGGAACTGAAATTGGAGACCCCGCATTCGGGAGAAAGGATTTTTTCTCCCGGTTTTCTTAATCGGGATTATATCAATATAAGCGGTAGCGATATTATCAATAATCCGCACCTGCCCGAAATCAAAATAAAAGGGAAGGGAAAGCGCCCGATGTCGTCTTTTTATCTCTTCTAAGGTAAGCCAAATTACCCGAGAATCCGGGGATAAAAGATTCAATTCCTCGGGTCTCCCCTTTTTTAAGAAGACAATATTGGCCGGTATATCAAACTCAACAAACTTCTTCTCTAACCCACCCGGCGATAGGGCATTTTCAATCGCCAGGCGAAGAATCTCTTGGACCGCTGCCAGGTCTTTCATCCCATATCTAAAACTACCATCAAGAAGTGGAGAGAGCCACAAAAGTCTCCAACCGTCATCGGTTTTAACCCAACTCTGGAAAATATAATGATACCGCCCTTTTCTTTTCTCATCCCAAATCCAAGTAGATACCTGCCCAATAAGACCGGTAATATTTATAAATCGCGTCTCTATTTGGTCGGTCTTTTTCCCGTCTATCCACCTTTTGAAAGATGTCGCAAATTTCTCAAAAGGTGTCTCATTTTGAAATTGGCGATTGAATAGATTATAGACCTCCCGGGCATCTCTTTTCTGAAGAGCAGAGTTAAATCTACCTACTTTACTTAAAAGGGAAGAAAGGTCATCTTGGGCTTTATTCTGAGAGGTGCAGAAAAGAAAAGGCGAGAAACACCAAAATATGAAATAGAAAAAAGGGATGCGACGGCAATAGTGGTTATTGGTCATAATCCATTATAACCAAATTAAGGCTTTTGTCTACTTTCGGTTTTTGGCTTTTAGGCATCACTTACCAGTTTTCCCAAAATGGTTTTCGGGCAAAGAGATAGAATGGGCTATCCACCACCCGAGTTTTTCATTTTAATCCCTCCGCCAAAAATTTATTCTCGCTTTCGCCCGCAAATAGCGGCTGGCGGCTTCGGTATGGTGGATAGCCCATTTATTCTCTTAACTTCAAAGGTAAACCGAATTGCTTTTACCTTATTATCGTTTACACGCATTTCCTCTTTTCCTTTCATATCTTTTCAGTCCCTCCTCAACTCTTTCTTTTTTAAAACAAATATTGTGCCGAATTGTCATTTTTATAAGTTATTGAGATTTAATGACTTATTTTTGATTAATTGGTTTTTAAGATGACCTTGCTGAATTTTTCTTTGAATTTAACGGATTTTTCGGCAGTCTTAATAAAAATTACAAATCTTTTCCCTTAAGCGCCTTCTTGGCAAAGAAGAGAAATTATCTCATCCCATGAAGACGTCTTATCTTGAGATGAGTAGTTTTTATGAATATCGGCCATCATCTAAAGACCCTAGGAGAGCTCTGAAAAAGTCGTAAGGTTGTTCAATTTTTAGCGATAATTGGGTTTATAAGACTATCCTTGAAAAATTTCCTAACCACCCCTTAGTGAAACTGAAACCCCTGGTCGATAAAATTCTTGATGAGGTGGAGAAGGA
>CAYRLZ010000004.1:0-5541 GCA_964425275.1 uncultured bacterium
AGACCGCTTGACAGACCGCCACATCACAAAGGTTGAAGAGAAAATCTAAAAGAAGCATCAACAATTTGACCCTCGGGTAGGATGGTCGACCAAAATCTAATGAGTAATAGACCTTCACATCCTTCTCCACCTCATCAAGAAATTAATCGACCAGGGGAAACAGTTTCACTAAGGGGTGGTTAGGAAATTTTTCAAGGATAGTCTTATAAACCCAATTATCGCTAAAAATTGAACAACCTTACGACTTTTTCAGAGCTCTCGTTTTGCAAACGTTAACAGAGGTCAGGCTTAAATCAGACTTCCCCAAAAATTTTTCTTTAAGGAAAATAAGGGTTGATTTCTGGCTAAAATTACCCTTGAATCGCAATCTTGTAATACCGTTCAGAAGGCGCTAAATCGCTTTATCAAAAAGAGAAACTATTGCGGATGATTTCCCAAAAGTTAAAGAAACTGGGTATCTTTCTTACGGGAGGGTGAAGAGGAAAATCTTTGCTATGGTATTTCTTCTTTTGGCGATTTTCTGGCTTCGCTCCTTTTGGGATTGGGGAGAGGAGGGAGCGGAAATTGAAGTGGCTTTTTCAATTCCTTTCCTCTCTGAATTTGGATTGGATATAATTAGAAAACGGTCCAGTTTTGGTAAGGAATTAATGGGTAGTTATCTTAAAACAATAATGCCAGAGGTTGACAGGGATATTTCTTTATTCCCTCCGGTATTTTTGGATAAAATCTCTACTGCTGACTTTTGGGGTGTTCACGATGTCTGTAAACAGCACAATTGTTGTAAAGATTAAATACGAAAGTGGATTAAGATGATATCGCCGTCTTGCACCTCGTAATCTTTACCTTCAATTCTTGTCTTACCCTTCTCCCGCGCCTTAGAAAAATCTTCACTGGCAAGAAGGTCGGAACAGGACAAGACCTCGGCCTTTATAAAACCGAGGGCAAAATCGGAGTGAATCTTGGCAGCGGCTTCAATCACCTTTGTTCCCCGGGGAATTGCCCAGGCTCTTGTCTCTTCACCTTTTATTGTATAAAACCTTATCAAATCTAATTTGTTAAATGCCTGTTCAACAATTCCCCAGATTCCGGCTTCTTTTAAGTTCAGGCTCTTCCGCATCTCCCTTTTTTCTTCCTCACTAAAATCCTTCATCTCCTCTTCCAATTGACAGGAGATGGGATAAATCTCTTTCTCTCTTAGATGAGGATAAAGGGCGATGTTGAAAGGCTCATCTTCTGAGCCATTTATCACATAAATTATCTCCTTTGCTAAAAATAGATTATACTCTTTAATTAAGTCCTTCTCTTTTTTATTTAAAGGAATTGGGAAATTTCCTTTTTCTAATTCCATTTTTATCCTTTCTAGGAGTTCCCATTTCTTTTCCATTCCCTTCTCCTTTTTCAACTTCGGGAGTAAGTGTTCAATAATTTCTAAGTCGGTAATTGCCAATTCGTTTTCCACAATCTCCTTATCCCTTTCGGGATTTATGTTACCGTAGATATGGGGGATAGATTCGGCGGCAAAGGTTCTAAGCAAGTGGATGATGAGGTCAACCTCTCGGATGAAGGAGAGGAATTTATTTCCTAAACCTTCTCCTTCACTTGCCCCTTTTACCAAACCAGCGATGTCAACAAATTCAATTGTCGCCGGGGTCAACTTCTTTGGTTTTAACAATTCACCAATCTTTTTCAATCTTTCATCAGGGATGGCTACTATCCCAAAGTTCTTTTCAATCGTGGTGAAGGGATAGCAGTCAACCTTTGCCTGACCCGCGGTCAAGAGATTAAAGAGCGAAGATTTCCCAACATTAGGTAGGCCGATGATGCCGACTTTCATCTTAACCGAATTATTGCACAAGGAGTTTCTTTCTATTGAACTGCGTCATTGCCCAATCTATCCCCTTTTCTAAGAAGACACCAAGGGCTGTGGCAATCTTTTTTAGAAGTAAGGGGAGTGTCTCCTTTTCTTTTTTAGTGAATTCACTCAGCACATAGTCGGTATAAGAGATAACTACGGGCATCCCAATACCGACTCTGAGCCGGAGGAAATTCTGCGTCTGAAGGTAATAAATGATATTTGCCAACCCCCGGTGCCCACCGTCGCTTCCTTTCTTTTTAAATCTTATCTCCCCATAAGGTAAATATATATCATCACAAATAACCAAAAAGTCGTCTTTCCTTTTTTTTAGGTATTCATTAACGATTACTCCGGAGTTATTCATATAAAGCAATGGTTTAACTAAAAATAGGTTGTATCGCTCAGAAAAGGCTTCTTTATAATCAGGATGGGATTTAAATTTCACCCCTAAATCCTTGGCGAGTTTATCTAAGACAAGAAACCCGATATTATGCCGGGTCAGATGATACTTTCTTCCGGGGTTTCCTAAACCAAAAAGAATCATCCTTCACTTTAAACCTTACTTAACAGTCAAGATTGCCTTATTTATTATTTCTTTAATAACTTAGTAATTATTGCCCGCTGGATATGCAATCGGTTTGCCGCTTGCTCTAAGACGATGGAATTTGGCCCGTCTAAGACTTCGTCGGTAATTTCCTCTCCCCGATGGGCCGGCAGGCAGTGCATAACCTTTATCTCGGGCCGGGCGAGGGATAAAAGTTCTTTATTAACTTGGAAGGAAGAGAATGCCTTTTTTCTCTCTTCCGCCTCTTTTTCCTGGCCCATTGATGTCCAGACATCGGTGTAGATAAATTCCCTATCCTTTACTGCCTCAACTGGATTATGAGTGAGGAAAATCTTTGCCCGGCTCTCTTTTGCCCGGGATAGAGCATTATCTAAAATCTCCTTCTTCGGCTCATAGCCTGGAGGGGTGGCAACGATTAAATCGCAACCGAGAATTGCACTTCCCAAAATTAACGAATTACAGACATTGTTGCCGTCGCCCACCCAACCAATCTTTACCCCATTAAGTCTCTTTTTACCTTTAATCTCATAGATGGTCAATAAATCAGCCAGGACCTGACAGGGGTGCTCCAAATCCGAAAGGGCATTGATGACCGGGATAGAAGCCGACAAAGAGAGTTCTTCCACTGTTGAATGGGAAAAGGTTCGGGCAATGATTAAAGAGACCCAGAGGGAGAGGTTTTTTGCCACATCAGAGACACTTTCTCTTTTACCCAGACCAATGTCCCCTGGTGCCAGATATATTGAGTCGCCGCCCATCTCCTTCATTGCTACTTCATAAGTCACCCGGGTCCTTAAGGATGGCTTCTCAAATACCAGGACCGCTATCTCTCCTTTAAGAATCCGAACCCTTCCTTTTTTCTTTATCTTTTCTTTTAATACTAATGCCTTCTTAAATAGGGAATAAATCTCTCCTTTTTTCAAATCACTGATTGATATTAAATCCTTCTTCATCTCTTTTTTCCCATCGGGATTTTTATCCCGAATTTCTTTGCCACTTTAATTGCCTTCTCATAACCGGCGTCCGCGTGGCGGACGATACCAATTCCCGGGTCATTGGTTAAGACTCTTTCTAATCTTTTTGCCATCTCCTTTGTGCCGTCAGCGACAATCACTTGTCCGGCATGGATTGAATTACCAATCCCGACCCCACCGCCGTGATGAACTGAAACCCAGGAGGCACCAGAGACCGCATTTAATAAGGCGTTTAAGATTGGCCAGTCAGCAATCGCATCCGAGCCATCCTTCATCCCTTCGGTCTCCCGATTGGGGCTGGCGACCGAACCGGTATCCAAGTGGTCTCGGCCGATAACAATCGGCGCCTTAATTTCTCCTTTCTTCACCAATCTATTTATCGCCAGACCAAATTTATCTCGCTCGCCATAGCCGAGCCAGCAGATGCGCGCCGGCAGTCCCTGAAATGGAATTTTCTCCCGGGCTAATTTAATCCACCTTTTAAGAGAGGTATTCTCGGGAAAAAGTCTTAGAACCAGTTCATCAGTTTTATAAATATCTCCCTTTTCGCCGGAGAGGGCAACCCAGCGAAAAGGACCCCGGCCTTCACAGAATAGTGGTCTTATATACTCTAAGACAAAACCGGGTATATTGAAGGCATCCTTTACACCGGCTTTCACCGCTTGTCCTCTTATATTATTTCCGTAATCAAAGGCGACCGCTCCTTTTTTCTGCATTTCAAGCATCGCTTCCATCTGCCTGGCCATTGACTCGTAAGAATGTTTTATATATTCTTTTGGGTCTTTTCTTCGCAATTCCCAGGCTTCTTCTAAACTCATTCCACCCGGCACATAACCATTTAACTCGTCGTGGGCTGAGGTCTGGTCGGTTAAGATGTCAGGAATTATCCCCCTGCGTAAAAGTTCCGGATGGGTCTCAGAGGCATTTCCAACCAAACCGATAGAACGAGGGATTTTCTTCTTTACCGCTTCATCCACTAATCTTAATGCCTCGTCTAAATTGGAAACCATTATCTCACAGAATCCCTGCCTTACCCTTCTTTCAATCTTTTTTGGGTCAACCTCCACATCTAAAATTACCCCTTCGTTCATCGTTACGGCGAGCGGTTGGGCAGAGGACATTCCACCCATCCCGGCGGTTAGGACCCATTTTCCTGCAAGACTTTTGCCAAAATGCTTACTGGCCAATGCGGCAAAAGTTTCATAGGTTCCTTGAATAATGCCTTGGGTTCCGATATAGATCCAAGAGCCGGCGGTCATCTGTCCGAACATAATTAAACCCATTGCCTCTAATTTTCTAAAATAGTCCCAGTTTGCCCAGGCTGGGACTAATAGAGAATTGGCGATTAAGACCCTTGGGGCATAAGGAAATGTCTTAAAGATTCCGACTGGTTTTCCGGATTGGATGAGAAGGGTTTCGTCATTTTCTAATCTCTTTAATGACTGGACAATTGCCCGGAGGCATTCCCGATTCCTTGCCGCCTTTCCGGTTCCACCATAGACGATTAACTCTTCGGGTTTTTCCGCGACTTCTTTATTTAAGTTATTTTTGAGCATCCGGAGGGCGGCCTCTTGATGCCATCCCTTACAGGAGATTTTAGTTACCTCGCGCATAAAGAGGGATAGCGGGGGCTGGATTTGAACCAGCGACCTTGAGGTTATGAGCCTCACGAGCTACCAGGCTGCTCCACCCCGCAATCTATATTATATTAGCCAATTTCTTAGAATTGTCAAGAGATGTTCTTGAGAACCTAATTTCAAAAGACCCTCAGAGAGCGAGAGAGAAAGAGGCACAGGGATAGGATTAGAGAGCCTATCAGGGGGCGTATCAGAAGGAGGCAGACTAAGGGAGAGAGTAAGTGGAAGAGAGAGGGTAAGAGAAGGAGGCAGGGAAAGGGGTTAAGAAGGGGATAGAGTAAAGGATAGGATAAGAGATCCGGTAAGGCGTTAAGTAAGGGATAGGGTAAGGCATCCAGGGAACGATACCCTAAAAGAAAGGAAAAAATCCGATAAGTCCTGTAAAATCAAAAACTTAAAGGCAAAATGACCTGATAAAAAGGTTTCCCCACAGGAAACTTTATCCATTAGAATCTGGATATTAACCTTTACTACGATGAGGATGAAACCAATAATAAGACTTCCAATAGG
>CAYRLZ010000005.1:0-20062 GCA_964425275.1 uncultured bacterium
CCATTTCGTTGGTCCTTCAATATAAAAAGTGACACTGCACTCCTCTACTACCTCGGTTCCGAAGTTCTTCACCGTTGCCTTGGGTTTGACGGAGATTCCGGAGTCCTTGATGCCCACCGGTTCTATGATGGCAATCGTCCCGACATCGTGGACATAAATATCTACCGAGCCGGCCGCCTTATCATTATCATTGTTCATATCACCGGTAAGTTGGGTTGAGCAGGAGATAGGTATGCTAATTCCTCTTGGCCAGGCAGAACGGGAGGGAAAGGTAACAAAGGTTAATTGTCCGGCCGGATGGCTGACTACCTGAGTGCTTTCATCGTAGAAACTTCCAATCTTCATCCTTACCCAATAACTCTCAGGCTGATTGCCATAATTATAGACCGAACAGGCCGGAGTAATTGTCTGGGTAGAATCAAATGAACTGGGCAGTTGTATTTTTGTACCGCCAACATCGTGGACATGGATATCAATTCCCCCTGGGATATCTTTCTTATCATTAGAAGGGTTAGCATCCCCGGTGAGTTGGGTTGAACAGGAGACGGCAACACCCGTCCCTCTTGGCCAGGCAGAACGGGAGGGAAAGGTAACAAAGGTTAATTGTCCAGCCGGATGGCTAACTACCTGAGTGCTTTCATCATAGAAACTTCCAATCTTCATCCTCACCTGATAACTGACAGGGGTGGTGCCGTAGTTCTTGACTGAACAGGCTGGGGTTACTGAGGAAGTAGAGTCAATCGGTCCGGTCGGTGCCATAATCTTGGTACAGCCGACATCAGAAGGTGGTGGTAGGGCATAGGTGACTATGAGCCGTGGTCGGTAATTAGCATCACTATAGCCGGTGATTCCTATATACTCGATATCGGCGTCTTCATTTTCTTTCCAGCCGAATGCTGTCCAGTCTATTCCAAGTCCATCCTTAATCGCCTTCAGTCCACTGTCGTTTAGAACTATACTATACCAGACATTATTTGATGAACAGGTTAATTCATCACTGAGGGCTGTTCCACTTCCGGCTTCGTTATAGATTGTCTGGGCACCAGCACCTACCGGGTCAGATGTCAACTTAGTGATGGTAATCTCTGATGAGCCAAAGACACCGCCGCTGACATAAAATTTAACTATGGCGATGGCGATATCGGCATTATCGGGTATTGAACTGAGGTTAAACTTGCACCACCCACGATAGAAGTTAGTAGCGCTCAGCTGACCGGCTCTCATCTGGTCACTATTTTTTGTATAAGAAGAGCCATTGTAATTTACATATCCTGACCAGTTTGTGCTGTTATCCGGGAAGACCGAATCAACGGTATAACTGGTTGGTGGAATATAGGTAAGCACAATACGCGGCTTGTAAGTAGCATTGTTGTAGCCGTGGGCGCCGAAATAATGGTTTGCTATTTCATCCTCTTTCCAACCGAGGGCTATCCAGTTTGGCACAAGGGCATCTTCAATCCCCTGAACACCCGCAGAATTTAAATCTACACTGTTCCAGGAACCTCCAACCGGGGTAAATACACCGGTGTACGGTGTTCCGGTTGCCACTTCGTCATAGATTGTCTGGGCACCAGCACCTACCGGGTCAGATGTCAACTTGCTGATGAATACCGACCACCCGGAACCACTGCTGAGCCAAATATAAAATTTAAGTGTCGCCGCCGTGATATCTGAGCCATTCGGTATCGTCCCGAGATGAAATTTGCACCATCCCCGATAATAATTTTCGCTCGTCTTGCCGGATTGAATGCTACCGCTGTTTTTTGTATAAGTATTATTCGTGGGATTGTGCGCTATATATCCTGACCAATTAGCGCCGTTAGCCGGGAAGACCGTATCGTCCATAAGCGGAGCATCCACCCAATTGCCATTTCGGTCCCGCCAGTGGATTGGTTCAGATGAAATTTCAGCCGTGATTGTGCCGTCTCCGTTGGAGAAATGTTTGGCATAGGCATCGCGCATCTCCACAATCTCGGTTCCCTTTGGCTCAAAACCGTGCCGAATCGCTACTTTCTTTAAGGACGGATTTCCTCCCTGAGCGATAAAAAACCCAGCGTAGAGGATACCGATAATTAAGGCAAGGTAGTTTTTGTTATGCATCTTTCTCTCCTTTGGCGGAATTATTCCGGCGGATTCCACCGGAGACCCTTTCTTCTCCGCCATAAAGAAAGAGCTGGGGTGAAATTATTTTTCCGGGTATCGGTCACCCCAGCCCGAACACTCATTTGGGAAAAGTCCCTAAATAACTTCTTGCCTTCTCTTATTAACACTTTTCTTTCTTAATTATACACGATAAATTTTTTCTTTCAATAGTCTGGTGAGGCACAAAATATCTTCCCTGGCGATAAAACACTCCTCACCCCTGGTTTGGCTAAGAAAACAAAACAGTTTTAAGTTTGGGGAAGACCAATAGATGTTTACTGGTTATCTTTTAGGAAACAGCCAGTCACCGAACTGGGTGATGCGGACTTTGGTGAACTCCCAGAAGAAATATAACATTTCACCAACAGGTTTTGCCTTCGGTTCGGTAATCCAGGATAAAGGAATTTGGGTGCTCCAGCGGGCAAGTCCGGTAAGTCCGAAAAGGACCTGTTCTGGTTCTAAATGAATGCCAAAAATTTTTATTGGCGGCGGCAGGAATATACCAGAGAAAAGCATCGTTATCATCATCGCCATTCCACTGAAGGCACCGAATATCCCTGAATAGACCTGACGTCTCTGGTCTGGGGCAATTGCTAAGACAAAATTGGTGGTGATAACACTGGTGCCTGACCACATTATGCCAGAGGTGGCGGCTTCTAAGTAGATTGGCCAGTAGTTCTGGGGAGTAACAAAAAGCCAGACCATTGGATTCAAACCGCCGAGGAGGATTGCTAAACGCATCGCGGTCTTATTGCCAAAACGGTCAATTAAAATTCCCCAGGCAGGTAGAACGGCAATTCCGGAAAGGGTGCTGATGGTTCCGTAGAGCTGGATATTCACCAAGGACATCCCTAATTTTTTTATCATAAATGGCTGCCAGAATGGAGAGGCAATGCCCACGGCCAGCATCCACCATAGTCCATAGCCTAAAAGGCGACGAAAGTTTTTATCCCGCAGAGGGGTAGAGAATAATTCGGGAAAAGTCTCCTTTTGTCTGAGTGGTGGACGGTCGGGTTGGGTGGCGAGAATCTTTGTCCCGATAAGTCCAATGATTGCTGCAATGGTAAAGATTCCGATAAAGGCATAAGGTAGATTTACCGGACGGAATAAGGCAATCTTCCCGGTAATTGAAATGATTGCCCGGGCAATTACGCCGGGTGGTGATTCAAAGAGGTCAAGAAAAAAACCAGCGATATACCCGGTCAAAAGTCCGGTGAGCATAAGATATTGAAAACGGCGCGAGAAGAAACGACCCCGCATCCGTAAGGGCACCATATCAGAAATCCAGGCAATCCAGATATTACCACCAATTGCCTGCAGGGATGTGCTGAGAAAGAGGAGAGGGATAAAGAAAGACATCGCCTTGGGAAGAAGGATAAAGGGCAGTAGTCCATAGAGAAATGCCATCGCCCTCCCGAAGGCGGTCAGGCTCACTACGGCGTTTTTCCGTGAGGCTATCTTGTGAGTAATGGCGATACCGAGTAGTTGGAAGACCTGGGAGAGTTGGCTGATTGCCGAGATGAGGCTAAAATGGAAGGGTCGGGCACCGAGCATCACAACAAATTTTGTTAGAAAGATACTGCCGGGAGCGGACAAAGAGCCGGATATCTGGGCAAAGACCCCTTCAAGATTTGACACCTTAACCGTCTGACGCAGGGGTGAGATGTGATTATCTCCACTCATCCGAGAATCCGATAAGGAAAAGATAGAGAAAAAAGTAAAGAAGTATTGGATGAAAAGTGCATCAACTTTTCTCTGGTGGGGATATTTTTATCGGTGTTAAAATTTGTGGATATAGGTTCTTTCGGCAATCTGTGAGAGATATTCTTCTAACTTTTCTTGAATCTTTTTTTCCATCAGGTAATTCCTTATCTCATTTTGCATCTCTTCTAAGGATAAGACCTTTGGTTCTTCTTTGGCTAAAATCTTGATGAGGTGGAAGCCGTTTTCGGAAAGGACTGGTTCTGAGATAGCGCCTTCTTTCAATCTTTCCGCTACTTCCCGAAATGGTGGAAATAATTGTTCAATGTAGAACTCCCCGATATAGCCGCCTTTCTCTTTTGTCTCCGAATCTTGGGAGTAAATCTTAGCCAGGGAGTCAAATCTTTCGCCCCTTAGGGACTTTTCTCTGATTCTTAAAGCGAGTCGCCTCTGGCGCAGAGAATCCTCTTTGGTCGTTAGAACCCTTATTAAGATGTGGTTCGCCTCTATTATATTATCCCTTCGCTTTTTACATTTCAAGATATGATAGCCGGCGGGTGAACGAAAGGGTAGGGAGAATTCACCTTCTTTTAGAGAAAAGAGCGGTTTCTCAATCTCCGGGAGGAGTGTCCCCTTTTTTAGTTTTCCTAAATAGCCACCACTTTTTGCGGTTTTTGGGTCTTCGGAGAAAGACCGGGCAACTTCTTCAAAGTCGGCACCCCGGCGCAGTATCTCGTAGATCTCAAATATCTTCCTTTGGCTATTTCTCTCTTCTTCTTCACTCGGGGTGATTGGTAGGAAGATATGAGCAATTGAGACCCGACCGGGTTGGTAGGCGATAGAATCTTTGTTCTCCTCGTAGAATTTTTTAACCTCCAGAGGTGAGATGAAGACATTGAGGAGACCTTTCTTTTGCAGTAGTTTCTGGGCGAGGATTTTCTTCCGTATCTCTTCATAATAGTGGTTTTTTAATTCCCTTTCGGTGATGCCCTCTTTTTTTAACATTTCCTTAAAATCTTCAAGTGACGGAAAGCGGGCGATTAAGGCCCGCCAGGCACTTTCCAATTCTGGTTCAATTTCGTTTCGTGAAACGGTGACGGTCTCTTTTTCCGCTTCGGTTAGAATCAGTTTCTCCTGAATCATCCTTTTGAGCGCCTCTTTTTGGAAAAGGCTCTCCGGTAGACTTTCTGACCTTTGAATCGTTTTTAAGAAATCTACTGCCTCCTTTAATTCCGAGGCAAGAATTATATCTCGGCCGACGGTGGCCACAATCCGGTCAGCAATTACCCCGGCCTTTGCCCAATTAAAAAAAACGCAGAGGACACAGAGAGACCATAGATTATGTGGCATCAGTCGTGCCGACGAAGTCGGCTTCACCACTTTTAGTGAGCGGCGCTTTCTACAAGTTGGCGGCGTCATCGTTTGGATTGGAAATAGGCTTCGGGTCGGAATTCAATCTCGGTCTTAGATTTCAAAGATGCGATAAGGGTATCAAGGAGGGCGCGACTCTTCTGGTATTTAATGGCATTATTTATATAATTTTCTACCTCACTAAATGTGATATCCTTTTTTACCTTCTTTTTATCAACCAGTTTTACAATCTGATAGCCTTCCTGGGTTTTTATCACCTCCGAGACGGCACCGGGCGCGAGGGCAAAGATTTTTTCCTCCAGGGTTGGGTCAGTGAGGGCACCGCGTGGGATATAAACCGATTCCTCGCCGCCTTTCAGAATTAAATCTTGTGAGAACTCGGCCGCCAGAGACTTAAAGTCTTTTCCTGATTTTATTGCTTGCCAGAGGGAATTCGCCAGTTTTTCATCAGCGACGACAATCCGCATAATTTTAATCTCGTAAAGGAATTCCTCCTTATGGCGATTGAAGTAGTCAAGAGCCTCAGCCCGAGTACAGGTGACTTTTTTTGTTTCGTTCTCAACAAACTCATTCACGAGAAAATCTTTTGTCAACTGTTCTAAGCGATACTTCACATCGGCTCGTTTATCAAATCCCCGCCGTTTCGCTTCTTGATAAAGGAGTTCGGAGTGGGACCATTTTTCTAAGATTTGCGGAAGGTTTTCCCTATTCAATTCAACTCCTTCCGGTAATTGGGCATTTAGGTATTCGCGGGTAAGATAAGAATTCCCTACCCGAGCAATATAATCACCCTTTTGACAGAAAAATGCGAGAAAAGATGACAGGAGTAAAAGCAAGATTCTCTTCATTGTCGCTCCTTCTATTAAGGATAGCAAATTTTCAAGATTTGTCAAATGGCCAACAATGGTTCTTTCTTGACCCGAACGATAAATAATTTATAATTAATGATGTCTAAATATAGCAAGAGAGGAGGGAAATATGGATACGATAGAGTGTATCCTAACTCGCCGGAGTATCCGAAAATATAAAAGGGAACCGGTGCCAGAGGAGGTAATCAAGGAATTGTTAGAAGCAGCGATGCAAGCCCCCTCGGCGCGTAATGAACAACCCTGGCATTTTGTAGTAATTAAAGAGCGAGAAATTCTGGATGCGATTCCGAAATTTCATCCCTATTCTCAGATGTTAAGAGAGGCACCGCTGGCCATTTTGGTTTGTGGCGATTGTCAATTAGCAAAGGATATCGGATATATCGTTCAAGACTGCGCCGCCGCCACGCAGAATATCCTTTTGGCCGTTCATAGCAAGGGATTGGGGGCGGTCTGGTTGGGTATTTATCCGAGAGCGGAACGGATTGCGGGTATCCGGCAATTACTGAATATCCCGGAACATATTATCCCGATTTCCTTAATTGCTATTGGTTACCCGGCGGAAGCGAAACCTCCGGAGCGGCGATATAATGCCACAAGAATCCACAACAATCGCTGGTAAAAATGCGGGATCGTAGAAAAGGCCGAAGAAGGTGCTGAAAAAGTTTCCGCGGTCTCCGCGACCCAAACAATCTCAATAAGTTCTACGCTTGACTTTTTTTAATTGAGGGTTATGATAAACAGATGCGAGTATCGTTTCGCTGGCTTAAAGAATTGTTAGAGATAAAGGAAGATTTATCTTCAATCGCTGAACTTTTGACGAAAAAGGGAATCGGCGTTGCGGAGATTTATAATTATGCTCAATTGGTGGAAAATTTTTTAGTGGCCGAATTTACCAGCATTGATAAAAATAAGATTATTCTCTCTACGGGTCAGGAAGAATTTGCCATTGAGAAAACCGAGGGCGTCAGTTTTAATCTTCATCCGAAGGACAAAGTTGCCTTCCGACTGACCGATAAGAAAATTCTGAGAGGCGAGGAGATTGGTATTGGGGATGGGGTAATAATTTTAAATGAAGAGTTTCCGGTCGGAGCCCGATTAGATGAACTTTTGGACGATTATGTTCTGGAATTAGAAGTAACAAGTAACCGGGGTGATTTGATGAGTGTTTTTGGGGTGGCGCGCGAACTGGGAATATTTTTAGACCGAGAGGGGAAAAAAGAGAAATTGGAAATCATTCCCGAATCAGAACCACCGGCTACAAAACTAGTAAAATTGGAAATAGAGAGCGAAGAGGACTGCCATTGTTATATCGGAAAAGTTCTTTCGGATGTGAAGATTTCCCCTTCTCCTTTTTCTTTACAGTGGCGCCTCTTTGTCTCAGGAGTTCGCCCAAAATATAATGTGGTGGATGCGACAAATTATATCCTCTTGCAATATGGACAACCGCTTCACCCCTTTGATTTGAATCGCATCTTCGGCGAAAAGATAATTGTGCGTCGGGCAAGGGTGGGCGAAAAGATAAAGACGATTGATGGTCTAGAACGAGACCTCTCACCTTCGGTTCTAATTATCGCTGATGCCTATCGACCAATTGCCATTGCCGGAATTATGGGTGGGGCAAATTCTGAGATTATCCCATCAACTAAAAGGGTCTTTTTAGAGTGCGCCCATTTTTCTCCTTCGGTAATTCGGCGCGGTTCTCTTTATCTCCGGTTAATGACCGAGGCCAGTCGACGTTTTGAATTGGGGATTGATGAAAACCAGATGAAAAAGGCTACCGAGGCCGCTTGCCGGCTGATTGTGAAACTTTCCGGCGGGCGAGTTCACCAAGGAGAGGTCGGGAAGTTAGTTTTGCCCAAAAAGGAAACACTTCTTTTCCGCCCAGAAAGGACAGCCCAAATCTTAGGGGTTGAACTAAATAAATCTTTTATTCGATCTACCCTGCGTAAGATGAATTTTGGCGTCACCGGAATCGGAAAGAAAAAAAAGCTGGTTAAAGTAACCATTCCTTCCTATCGCCGGGATATTAAAGAAGAGATTGATTTGATAGAAGAATTGGCAAGATTTTATGGTTATGATAATCTGCCAGATTTCTTTACCCTTAAGGGGAAATCATTGGGCGAAGCAAATGCCGTGAATAAGAAATTATTGGAGATTTCCCAATTTCTTTCCGCCCTTGGTTTTTATGAAGTTAAATCATTAAGTTTTACTAATGAAGAAGTTATTCATTCTCTTGGTTACTCAGCGGTGCGAGCAATAACCAATCCGCTAAATAAAAATTTTTCCCTTTTGCGACCAGCACTTTTGCCAACGATGCTGCCGGTAATCAGTTTCAATAAACGGCAGGGGAATAGAAACCTCCGTCTTTTTGAAATCGGCAAGGTCTATTTGCCAGAAGGGGAGAGATATCATCTGGCAATTGGCCTCACGGGTGATGCGCAACCCATCTTCTGGCAGAAGAAAAGTGAGGCCTATGATTTCTTTGATATTAAAGGAATCTTTGCGGCGCTTTTTGATTTCCTTGGTTTGTCTGGAGTTAGATATCAGTCCACGACCTTACCTTTTTTTACTTTGGGACAGCAGGCGAAAATCATCATTAACCAGGAGGTTGGTTATTTAGGTGGTCTGGCCAAGAGACTTCTTCCCCAATGGGATATCCCAGATGATGTCTGGTACGGTGAGGTATTCATTGAATACCTCATTTCCCCTCAGGCAAAATTCTACCAGCCGATTTCTTCTACCCCTCGGATTAAACGGGATTTCTCTTTTTTAATGGCGAAATCAATTCCCAGTGCGGCGGTTGTTGAGTTGGTCAAAATGAGGTTTAGAGAATCGGTTAAAGATTGTGAGGTCTTTGACTGTTTCTCTGGTCCACCCCTGCCTCCTGATAAGAAAAACCTGGGGATAAGGATTACTCTCCGTGCCACCGAAGAACCGGAGAAGGTGTTGGAGAGTATCGTTGGGGAAATAATCAAGCAGTTTAAGGCTAATTTGCGCGGTCCCGGTGAAGGGGTTTTGCAATGAATCCTGAGATAGCTGAGTATCTTAAATTATTAGAAGAGAAAGTTGAGCGGTTAATCGTTGCGTTCCGGCAAGAGCAGGAAGAAAAAGATAAGTTAAAGGAGCAACTCCGCCGACAGAAAGAGCGGGAAGAAAAATTAAGGGCTAAGTTGGTTTCATTACTTGACAATTTAGAAAAATTTTTCTAAAATATTAGAAATGGGGAGCCGATGGAAGTTTACACTTTGAAGATTTTGGGAACGGAATATCGGGTGAAGACCGACCGGAATTGGGAAGAGATACAACAACTCTCTTCCCGGTTAGAGAAGAAGATGGAAGAGATACAAAAAAATTCTCCTTTTTTAAGTCTCAGGGAACTTTCTGTTTTATCCGCTCTCAGCCTTTTAGAAGAAATAGAAGAGACGAGAAAAAAAGAAGCTGAGGTATTGAAGAATAAAATTTGTCTGCTCATTGAAAAATTGAACCGAGTGTAGGCTCCCTGCAGTGTTCGTGATAGGTTAAAATGGTCTTGAGCCAACACCTGAAGAAAGGGAGCCGGATGCCGATGCCGAATGCTTGCCTTCAGGCAGAGCAGGACGCGTCTTTAAGGCACCCACTTTTCTTTTAGGTTCAGAGACCAAAACCTACACGACACGAGCGGGGAGTTTCTTTTAGAGGAGGATAAGATGCTTTTATTATATCTGTTGCCGTTAGCGATTGTTTTGGGAGTTATTTTTGGCTATCTTGTCAGCCAAAAGTTAATCAAATATAAATTACAGGAGATAGAAAAGATAAAAGAAAAGATAAAGAATGAAGCCGATAAAGAAGTAAGGGAATATAAGGAACGACTCGGGAACGAAATTAAAGAAACGCTCCAGAAGGAACGGGAAGAGATTCGGGTATTTAGGGAAAAGGAGAAGATGGAGTGGGAGAATAAGAAAAGAGAGCTTTCCGACAAAGAGGCGAATCTCCATCACTTAAAGCGCGAACTGGAGGCAAAAGAGGCGAATCTTTTGCGACGAGAAAAGGAGCAAGAGATAAAGGAGAGAACGATAAAGGTAAAGATTGACCGCTTGGACCAATTGATAAAGGAGGCTAACGAACGGTTAATCCGCATTGCGAATATTGATGTCGCTACCGCCAAAGAAGAGATTTGGAAAGACTTGGAGGAGAAGGTAAAATTAGAGGCGGCACAGATGGCCAAGGAGATAAGAGAAAAGGCGATAAGAACCGCTGAGGCGGATGCTCGCGAGATTATCTTACAAGCCATTCAGCGCTGCGCCATTATGCACACCCAGGAATCAACGGTTACAGTTATCTCTCTTCCCTCGGAAGAATTAAAAGGGCGGATTATCGGTCGGGAGGGAAGAAATATCCGAACCTTTGAGACCCAAACCGGCGTTGAGGTTTTGATTGACGATACCCCGGGGGTGATTACGCTCTCCGCTTTTGACCCGCTGCGCCGGGCGATTGCCAAATTGGCGATGGAAAAATTGGTCGCCGATGGACGAATCCATCCCGCCCGAATTGAAGAGGTCGTTGAGATGGCGAAGCGTGAGATTGCCGCCGATATTGAAAGAGAAGGCGAGGCCTGTGCGGTGGAGATGGGGCTAATTGGTATTGCTCCAGAACTTCTCCATTACATTGGAAAGATGAAATACCGAACCAGTTATGGTCAAAACCTTCTCGTTCACTCTAAGGAAGTAGCCTTATTAGCCTCTTTGATCGCCCAGGAGTTAAAACTTGACCCCTCGTTGGCGAAACGAGCCGGTGTGCTCCATGATATCGGAAAGATTGCTGACCATACCCAAGAAGGGACCCATGCCCAAATTGGTGCCGAGATCGCGCGGCGGTTTAATGAAGATGATATAATCGTTAATGCCATCGCCGCTCATCATGAAGAGGTCCCTTTTGATAACCCTTATTCATTTTTGGTCGCCGCCGCGGATGGGATATCAGGTTCCCGCCCCGGAAGCCGACACGAAACGATTGAGGCTTATGTGAAGCGAATCGCCCGATTGGAAGAGATTGCCCAAGGGGTGGCCGGTGTGGAAAAGGCCTATGCGATTCAGGCAGGAAGAGAGGTTAGGGTTTTGGTTGACCCGGAAGCGGTATCGGATGCGGAACTTACGGTCATCCTCCAAAAAATTCTTAACGAGTTTGGAAAAGAGATAAAATATCCCGGACAGATAAAGGTCTCGGTAATCCGGGAGAAAAAAACCACCGGCTATCTTCACTAAAGAAAGAAGGCGCGGAGGCGGGAATTGTTTTTAAACCCGGCAAGCGATGAGTAAAATTTTTGAGTTTGAGCATTAAATTAAGTGATGAGAGTTCTCTTTCTTGGTGATATTTGTGCCCAACCGGGACGTCAGGCAGTTCTTAATAATATAGAAAGGATGAAAAGAGATTATCAGCCAGAATTTGTGATTGCTAATGGTGAGAATGCGGCCGGTGGTTTTGGTATCACTCCGAAGATTGCTGAGGAACTTTTGAAAAGGATTGACTGCCTCACTCTTGGTGACCACTTCTTGGACCGCAAAGAATTGATCCCATTTTTAGAAGAGGAGTCGCGCATCCTCCGTCCACTAAATTTACCACCGGGTGCCCCGGGCAGAGGTAGCCAAATCTTCAATCATAATGGGAAAAAGGTTGCGGTGATAAATCTTTTGGGGCGGATATTTTTGCGACCAATTGACTGTCCTTTCCGACGAGTGCGGGAAGAGATAGGAAGGATAAAATCGGAGACAAAAATTATTATTGTTGACTTTCATGCGGAGGCAACGGCGGAAAAGGTGGCGATGGGTTGGTTTTTAGATGGTGCGGTCTCCGCTGTGCTTGGCACCCATACCCATGTCCCAACCGCGGATGAGAGGATTTTGCCCAAGGGAACCGCTTACATTACGGATGTTGGAATGTGTGGTGCCCTGGATTCGGTTTTAGGGATGAAGATCGAAAGTTCCTTACAAAGAATCCTAACCGGTATTCCTTACCGTTTAGAACCAAGTAATTCTAATATCAATCTCTGTGGCTGTCTCTTGGAGATCGACGAAGAGACCGGAAAGGCCATCTCAATAAAGAGAATCAGTGAACCGGAGACAAATTCTTTAATCGTATGAGGGATGTCCAGAACGAATCAGACAACCGAAATTTAGAAATTGATAAAGTTGGGATAAAGGGGTTGCGCTATCCGATACTTCTAAGAGATAAGGCACACAAAAGCCAACACACCGTAGCCACGATAAATATCTATGCCAACCTGCCCCACAATTTCCGCGGGACCCATATGTCAAGATTTGTTGAGGTTTTAAACCGTTTCCACCGGGAGGTGGCTATTACCAATATTGGAAGGATATTAAAGGCGATTAAAGAGAGCCTCCGTTGTTCATCGACGCATATTGAACTTCAATTTCCTTATTTTATTGAAAAGTCAGCACCGGTATCAAAGACCGAAGGCCTGATGGAATACCAGTGTCGATTCATTGGCGAATTAAAAGATAAGGTAAATATCTATATGGGGGCAACGGTCCCGGTAAATCTCCTCTGCCCTTGTTCCAAGGAGATATCAGAGAGTGGTGCCCACAATCAAAGGGGCGAGATAAGGGTTCTGGTAAGGTTCAGGGGATTTCTCTGGTTAGAAGATTTAATTACCCTTTTGGAAAACTGTGCCTCTTCGCCCGTCTATTCGGTCTTAAAACGTGAAGATGAAAAGTATGTTACGGAGACCGCCTTTCAGAATCCAACATTTGTGGAAGATGTGGCAAGAAATGTTGCCCTCCGTTTAGAAGAGCATCCTAATATAACTTGGTATTCCTTAGAGGTGGAGAGCGAGGAGTCAATTCATAATCACAATGCTTATGCAGCAATTGAAGGAAGGGCTAAACCCAAATTTTGCCTTCGGGATGAAAGAAAGGGTCTCTGAGGAGTCAATCGGATGAAGTTTTATATCTCTTTTGATTTAGAGGGAATCACGGGGATTGTCTCCTGGGGAGATTATGAGAAAAATTTTTCTCAATTCCAGAGGATAATCGCTCAGGAAGTCAAGGCAATTTTAGACGGTATCTTTCAATCGGGAGAGATAGAAAAAGTGGTAATCTGTGATGCCCATGCCTTTGGGCACAATATACCATTTGAAGACCTGCCGCCCAAGGTATTTCTCATTCGGGGCGTTCCGAAGAATTTAGGTATGGTGGAAGGAATTGATGAGGGATTTGATGGCGTTTTCTTCCTTGGTTATCATTCCAAAGCCGGTGAACCCTTCTCGGTTCTTGACCACACCTATTCTTCTTCCACCTTCTATTCCCTAACAATAAATGGTATTGAGATTAGTGAGGCGATGCTCAACGCCGCTATTGCCGGACATTTTGGGATTCCCCTTCTTTTAGTCGCTGGTGATGATAAATTGGTAAGAGAGATAAGAGAAAGCATCTCGCCGAATATTGAAGGGGTGATAACCAAATATAGCCTCGGGCGGTTTGGGGCCATCAACCGAGGTCCGGCCGAGATTGCCCAAGAATTGACCGAAAAGACAAGAGCAGCAATTATCAAGCGGAAATCAATAGAACCATTTAGGTTTTCTTTTCCCAGCGAATTACAGATGACCCTCCTTGATACATTAAAAGCCGATTTAATCTCTCTGATTCCCGGTACCGAAAGGATTGGCGGCCGAAAGATTAGATACCGGGCGAAGGATATAATTGAGGTCAATAGAATAATTAGGCTCTCCGCGATTTTAGGTCTGGCAGGAAGAGAATTCTATAAATGAAAACCTTAATTGTTAATTCTTATCACTACGAACCAGAAAAGAAGATTGCACCTTATATTCAGTTGGTAAAAAAATTTAGTGAATGGGCGGTGATTTCTGATGTTGGTCTCTTTCCCCGAGGGGATGAGATTTATGATTATGACTGCCTTTTACTCTCCGGCTCGCCGGATATGATTTCTAAGGGATGTTATTCGCGTTCTTATTTAAGTTTCTTAAAGACCTTAACCATTCCCACCCTGGGGATTTGTTATGGGCACCAGATTTTAGCCTTTGCCTATGGTGCCAAAATAAAGGCGGGAGAAGAAGTTAAAGGCGAGGTGCTTGTCAATCTAATTGAATTTAAGGATATCTTTAAAGGACTCCCCCCAGAGATTCGGGTTAGTGAATCACATCAGGAATATGTTGACCCAGAGAATTTGGAGGGCCACGGTTTTATCATTACCGCTACTTCTTCAACCTGTCCGGTAGAGGCGATAAGACATATTGAAAAACCGCTCTACGGTGTTCAGTTCCATATTGAACGTTCTTTACTCATTGGGGAAAAGATTATGGAGAATTTTTATAAAGAAGTCGTAATGAAAAGACGCGGCTCCCGTTAGCCAGCCAAAGGAGACTTTCAATGTCCAATATTCAAAATTAGTTGCAGTTTGTATGATGATTTTTTCACCCAATAATTGTTGTAAAAATAAGGAGGGATATTATGTTGCTAAATAAACGGTGGTTAGCACTCGGTTTCCTTTTAACCTTAGGACTTCAATTATTAAGTTGTGCCCCGGGTAATCCGCGCTGGAATCAGGAATTGCATCCTGGCCATAAGGCCGGGTTCTGGGCTGGAATCTGGCACGGACTGATAATCATCATCACTTTCATCGTCAGCCTCTTCACCAAGGAAGTCGGTCTTTATGAGGTTAATAATACCGGCTGGCCCTATAACTTAGGCTTTCTGATTGGACTCCTTTGTTCGATCGGCGGTGGTATCCGCTTTACGAGAAGAAGACGAAGTATGCGCGCAGAGGAATGGCAGAAGATTAGTGAGCGGATAGAAGAAAAGGTGCGGGAGGGATTAAAGAGTTGGTTGACTGAAGCCGAAAAAGAGGAGAGGAAAAAGGAATGGGAAGAGATTGCTAATAAATTAGAAGAGAAGATAAGGAGGGTCATAAAGGAATGGGTGGAAAAGGATTAGAATAAAAAAATCCACCGTTGTCCTTATCAAAATATTATTAGTCATTATCTTGCGGGCGTGGCGATTAAAAACTTGCTATTGCAAAATTCACCCGTTATAATTAAGGATGCTTCGTTTCAAATGGCGGATTGTCCTCTCCGGAATTTTAATTCTCATTGGAGTTCTTTTAATACTTTTTAGGGCAGAAGTTTCCCGGACAATCTTGAAGGAAAAGAAGGGGATTAGGGAGGTTAATTCGCCACTCTTTGTGGATACAACAAGGAGAGAAATAAGTTTCATCGGTTGGGTTCAGAGAGATAGCGGTTGGGTGCAACATCTCATCTATCTTAAAGGGTATAAATGGTTAAGGGGAAATTCGGCAATCGCCTGCTCGGTTAGATTAAAAGATTTCCAATTGTGTTTTGCCCAGATTGATTTCTATCTCTGGGATTCGCTCTGGCAGAGATTAAACTCGTCTCCGGAGAAAAGGGTTAAGTTGTTAGTTGAAGGGATCCCGGCGGAGAGTTTGGTTCTTAGTGATGAGGAATTAGAATTGAGAGACTTTTTATTTCTTGGTTCTCCTTATTTTGATGATGTGGCACTGGGCGGAGGTTATTCCGCCTGTGAGGAATGCCCAGTATTTGATATTGAGAAGAAGGTATTGGAGAGGTTATTCATTAGGTCATCCGGGAAAAGTGGCTATTATCTGAATACGAAAAAATTCCCAAAGGCTAAATCGGTGAAGATAACGGTGAAGATTAGATGATTGGCGGGCTGCACCTTTTTTTTATTGGACTTACCGCCTCTTTTGGTCCTTGCCTTCTTTTCTGCACACCAGTCGTCTTTCCCTTAATCCTTTCTTATGAGAGGCGATTCCTTTTTATATTTCTTCTCACTCGTCTTGTGACCTTTCTTTTTCTTTCTTTATTAGCATTTACCCTGGGTAAAATTCTTCTTCATTTTTTAAATCAATATCGTAATTTATTATTCATTGCCGCTGGGTTATTTATTTTATCTCTTAGCCTCTGGCTAATTTTTAAGGGTGGGCATCTTTTTTGTCCAAGGGGTTCTTTCCAATGGCGGAGTAAATACCTCACATCAATATTCTTAGGGATAATTTTTGGCTTACTTCCCTGTGCCCCTTCTTTGGCGGTATTGACCTATATTACCTTAGAAGGAAAGAATTATTTCCATTCCGGTCTCTTAGGATTTGCCTTTGGGAGTGGGGAGACGGCTTCGCCCCTTCTTTTTACTTTTTTTCTTCGGTCCCTTCTTCTACCCCGGATAACCAGTTATAAATGGATTAGAATAATTCAATATATCTCCGCTGTTCTCTTATTCTTTATCGGGATTCGGATATTACTAAAGGGGATATAAGAAAGAGGGTAAAAATGAAACTGGCCGATTTTATTATTATAACAAAATATTGGAGGGGAATAATACCCAAAGAGGGAATAATGAAAAGGGAGGCGAGAAAGGCGCCAAAGGCACCACCAATTAAATCGGAGGCAAAGAGAATTCCAACCGTCTCGGTTATCCTCCTTTCTTTGCCGAGGTATAGGAAATTTCCGAGTGGGAATTGAAATCCTAAAAATAGACCGATAAAAAAGACAGATGAGGAAATTAGGGCTTCGCCCTTTATACCACTAATTGGAAGCTGAGCCAAAATTAAAATGAAAAAGGCGAAGAGAATGATTAAGGTTTCGTTAATCAGTAAAAGGATAACTGGAGAAGTCCTTCGGCGTCCTTTCGGTGTAATCTGGGTCTTTTCTGCGTAATCGGCGTCTTTAAGAAAGAGAAGAGAGAAAAGACCACCAACGACTGCCCCAAGGATGAAAATCGTCAAAAGGAGGGTTATTCTGTGAAATATAAACCCAAAGTGAATCTGAAATAAAAAGATTAAAATAATATTCTGCACCATTCCCCAAAAACCGGTAGAAAAGATGATGAAGGGTAGAAATATTCTCTTTCGCCTTTTTGATAAAATACCGATTAAGAAGACAACAAGAGAAGGGATGAGAAGAGAGATGAGATAGGTTTCAAATTTTATATGCTCAATTCCCTGATAAATTCTTGGTAGTTTTGCTGAGGAGACCCCGGTAAGATAGGTGAGGCTCTTCAAAAAGCCCTTTGGTTTTAAATCCTGATTCATTTCCTTATGAGAAGTAGTCTCGGCAAGAATCTTTTCAAAAGATGAGGAATAAAAAGGAGAGAGCCTTATTTTTAGATATTGCGGAGAGAAGATTTGAGTCACGACTCTTTTCTTTTGGAGACGAAGGACGAAGGTATCTAATGAGAGGCTTTGGTCTTCTTGGGAGGCGATATAGATATTTATATCACCAAAAATTGGATAGATATAAGGAAAGACACCTTTTAAGGTAAAATAATGGGAGAGGATTAAATTCTTTAAGGCATCACTGGTATAAGAGAGGGAAGAGGGAGAAATGGTGATGAGATTTCCTTTTGGGTTTAGCCGGCTTCGGCATTCAGCATAAAATTCCTTGGTGAAGTAGCGGTTAAAGTTCAGGGTTAAAGGTGAGAGGTAATTAATGATGATAATATCGTAGGGACCTCCTTTTGACAGAAAATTCCTTCCATCTTGGTAAAATAAATTTACCCGCTTATCCTTTAACTCCGCTTCAGTGATAGGAAGTTTTAGTTCCTTATAGGCTTTAATTATTTCTGGGTCAAGTTCCAAGTAGTCTAAACGGGCAATCGGATGTTTCAAGATTTCTCTTATCAACCCGCCCAATCCCTGACCAATCAGAAGGATGCTTTTTGGTTGGGGATGGGAAAGGAGTGAGAAATGGGCTAAATCTTCATTAAAACTTATGTCCGGATTGGGAACGGTGAATATTGGGAAGCCATCATAGAATAGGGTGTATTCGTCTCTTTGGGCAATGGTCGTGATATTGCCATAAACGGTGTTTTTATAATGGACAATCTTTTCTTTACCCCACCATAAGGAAAGGAATTCTCTGCGCCACTTTGGCTCAATGATTAAAAGGAGGGAAAAGATTAAAAAGAGAAAGAGACTTAGGCCAAAGTAGGCGGTGGCGCGAAGCGGAATAAAGCGCTTGATATTCAAATTTAGCAGAAGGAGTGTGAAAAAATTGAGGGAAGAGATGAGGAAGGCAATCTGGAAGGAAGAAAAGAATGGGATTAAAAGGAAATAGAGGAGAAGACCGCCGATGATTGTTCCGCCATTTTCCAAGATGTATGTCTTACCAATTGGTCGGGCGAGTTCACACTGGTCAAGAATTGAAAAGATTTTTACTGAAACGGTAAATAGAATACCGTGGAGAAAACTTATTGGAAAAACAGTGATGAGGGAGAGGAGAAAGAGAAGGGGGATGATTAAGACCTCACCAAAGGTTAAGCCAAAGATGTGTCGGGAAAGGAACGGAATTAAAAGTGCTGTCGGGAAAAGGATTGAGAAAAGGCAATTGAAGATGAAGAGAAAGGACCAGGTGTTATCTCTTAGGCTTTTTCTTATGGTGAATGCGCCCAGACTCTCGGCAATTACCCAGATGCCCAATATGATGCCGATGGCCAGTTCATTTCCCTGGGCGGTTATTAAGATGGAACGGAGGAGGACGATTTGGGCGGTAATGCCCGATATTCCTAGGACAATGAGGTAGAAGGTAAACATTATTTATTAGTCAGTAGTAGGAAAGATTATAATCTATCCCGTTTAAAAGTCAAAGACTTGACCGAGCAGTTATTTTGATTATAATTTATTATGGCAAAAGATAAGAATCTTGGGTTTAGGATTCCCAAGATAAATATTATCAAAGAGTTCACCCGGAAGCGGGTCACGAAACCGACAAAAATTATTAAGAAAGATAAATATCTTCGGCAAAGGGAGAAAGAGAGGTTAAGAAAAGAATTGAAGGAGGAAGGTTATGAATAGAGAAGAGGCCAAAACCTTGGTTTTAGAAAAGGTGCAGAACAAAAATTTGGTGAAGCATATGTTAGCCAGCGAAGCCTGTATGAAAGGGTTGGCAAGATATTTTCAGGAGGATGAAGAAAAATGGAGACTCTGCGGACTTCTTCATGACCTTGATTACGATGAGACGGCAAAGAGTCCGGAACTTCATGGATTAAAGACCGTTGAGTGGTTAAAAGAAAAAGGGGTGGGAGAAGATATCCTCTCGGCAATTCTTGCCCATAACTCCCATAAACCGACCGAGAGTTTGATTGAGAAGGCTTTGTATGCGGTTGACCCTTTGACTGGTCTAATCGTTGCCTCCGCATTGATGCATCCGGATAAGAAGTTAAAAAGCATTGATAAAGAATTTGTCCTCCGACGATTTAAGGAGAAGAAGTTCGCGGCCGGGGCAAATCGGGAACAGATAAAGACTTGTGAAACGATGGGTCTTTCATTGGAAGAGTTTGTTGATATCTGTTTGAAATCAATGCAGGAGATTGCCGATGACTTAGGGCTATGAGAAAGGTGAATATCGAAAGAGAACTGAGAACGCCGATTAAAGAAAAGGTTCTCACCTTTCAAGAGATAATATTTAAGTTGCAGGACTTCTGGCAGAAAAGAGGTTGTTTAATCTTTTCTCCTTATAACTCCGAGGTTGGTGCCGGGACATTTAATCCAGCAACCTTTTTAAGGGTTTTGGATGATAAGCCCTGGCGGGTCTGTTATATTGAACCATCAAAGCGACCGAGAGACGGTCGTTATGCCAAAAACCCTTTAAGGGTTCAACAGTTCTGGCAACTCCAGGTGATTCTGAAACCGGTTCCCGCGGAGATTCAAAATCTCTATCTTAAAAGTCTGGAGGCAATCGGCATCTCTTTAAAAGAAAACGACATAAGATTCATTGAAGACGATTGGGAATCACCGACGATCGGCGCCTGGGGATTGGGCTGGCAGGTAGAATTGAATGGAATTGAAATAACTCAATTCACTTATTTCCAGCAGATGGGTGGGATTGATTTGAAGGTGATTCCGGTGGAACTAACTTATGGTTTGGAAAGGATTGCGATGTTTATCCAGAAGGTGGAATCAATCTTTGAGATTAAATGGAATAAAGATTATACCTG
>CAYRLZ010000006.1:0-10397 GCA_964425275.1 uncultured bacterium
GCATTTAAGAGATATAATTGAGATTTATCCCCTGATTAACCGGGGAATAATTCCAAGGTATCAATACACTGTCCGTGACGTACTTACAGGGAGGACATTTATCTTCTATGCGGAGGAGTTATCGGTGATAAACTCAATGAGATTTATCTTTCTCCTTTTAACCTGGCTTAAGAGGCACGGGATTCCGTTAGAGGAGGTAGAGATAACCACCGACAATGGTTCGGAATTCATTGGCTCTGTTTACAAGAAAAGGGATCCGGGCTTTTCTTTGGTGGTGACAAGTTTTGGTAGTCGACACAACACGATTCCGGTAAGAAGACCGGAGTGGAATGGTTGTGTGGAGAATTTTCACGGGAGGATAGAGGCGGAGTTTTATGAGGTAGGAAGTTTTAGGAGCCGGGAGGGTTATTTAGGCAAAGCGTATTCTTTTACTTTTTATTTCAATTTAGAGCGGAGTAATATTGAAACCGGGTTAACTCCCCGGGAGGAGGTTTTTGCTAAGACTCATATAAGAGATAATCGCTTTTTTGCTTTTCCTCCTCTAATTCTGGATGATTTAGAGGTATTTAGCGATGACCTTCTTTCTAGGTACGATGTCCCCGAACACCACAACCTCATCTTCAACGCCCTGGTTTAGAATTGACTTTTTTTAAAATTTGCCTATACTACGAAGTTATGAAGGCCTTGAAGTTAAAGAAGGAACTTTTAGTTGACTTCCTAAAGGGGTTAAAGGCCTTCGGCAAGGTCTACGGTCCAGTGCGGAAAGGAGATAAATATGTCTATGCCGAATTGGTTGATTTCTCCCTTTTGGAATTGAAGGCATTAAGGACGATTCTACCCGTGAAGAAATTTCTCCTACCACCCCGTTTTTCTATTCTTAACTTTAACCCCAAAGATGGTTATGCGGATACCTTATCTTCAAAATCTCCGCAATATTTTCAGATAATTTTTGGTCTTCATCCCTGTGAGATTCATAGTATTTTAATTTTAGACCGATTGTTTAAGGAGCGTCTTCCTGACCCTTATTATCTGGCGGCAAGGGAGAGGACAGTAATCATCGGACTTTCTTGTGTGCCGGACGATAAGTGTTTTGCCCGTTCCACCAATACCCATTTTGTGGAGGAGGGGTTTGATTTAGGGTTTAATGAATTGGGCGACCACTATTTAGTCTGGGTCGGCTCTTCCATCGGTGACGATTTGGTGCGAAACCGGCTTGATTTGTTTGACGAAAATATTACCCAAAAAGATTTAAGTCAGTATATTGAATGGCGGAAGTGGCGGGATAGTCAGTATCAACTCCAATTAGATTTGACTGGAATGCCGGATATAATGGAATTGAGTTATGATTCACCAATCTGGGAGGAGTTGGGAGAAAAATGTTTGTCCTGCGGTGCCTGTAGTATGGTTTGTCCCACCTGCCCTTGTTTTAATGTCGTAGATTACCTACCAGTCGGAGAGAGAGTTGGGACTCGGGAGCGGCAATGGGATTCCTGTATGTTGAATGACTTCGCTTTAGTCGCCGGCGGTCATAACTTTCGGGAGAAGAGGTCTTCCCGGGTGAAACTCTGGTACACCCATAAACTGAAAGCCTTTATTACCGAATTCGGTAGACCGGCTTGTGTTGGTTGCGGTCGGTGTATTGATACCTGCCCAGTCAAGATAAATGTCTTAGAGGTGGCAAGAAAGTTAAAAGGCGAGGAGCCAATTGGGAAATGAGTAATAGTAATCCCTATCTTCCCATTCCGATGCGGATTGTCCGAAGGTATAATCTCACCAGTGATGTCCGATTTTTCCAGGTGCGTCCCTTAGCGATGGAAAGGGCTTTAACCCTCACTTATAAACCCGGACAGTTTATGATGGTTTCCGTATTTGGCGTTGGGGAGGCGCCTTTTTCTATCTCTTCTTCGCCCTCCCGACCCGGACTCTTAGAATTCGGCATCCGAAAAATTGGGGTATTAACCACCGAATTATTTAAGTTGAAAGAGAATGAGGTGATTGGGGTGCGCGGACCTTATGGGAATGGTTTTCCGGTGGAGAAAATGGTTGGGCACGACTTAATCATTGTCGTCGGTGGTCTGGGGGCAGTTCCTTTGCGTTCGCTTCTCCTTTATGCCCTGGACAATCGGGACCTATTCGGCAAGATTTATTTCCTCTACGGTGCCCGGCGACCGGGGGAGATGCTTTTCTTACGCGAATTCTTAGAACTAAAAGAAAGGGAGGATTTGGAGTGCCTTCTGGCGGTTGACCAAGATGATAGCGGAACCTGGAAGGAAAGAATTGGGGTGGTAACCGAATTATTCAAGGATGTGAAGGGGATTAACCCGGAAAAGAGTTATGCTGCGGTCTGCGGACCACCGGTAATGTATCGCTATGTGATTGATAAGTTGGTTGACTTAAAAATCCCAAAACACCAGATTCTGATGACCCTGGAGAGAAGGATGAAGTGTGGCTTGGGGAAATGTGGTCATTGCGTTATTGGTTCCATCTATACCTGCTTGGATGGACCGGTCTTCACCTACTGGGATGTCTTGCATATGAAGGATTTGATATGAACCTTAAACCGAAGGTTGGTTTTTATGAGTTTACCGGTTGTGCCGGTGACCTATTGACCATTGTTCATTCCGAGGATTATCTCTTAGATGTCTTAAAGAGTATTGAGGTTTGTAGTTTTCGACTTGCTTCCAGCCAAAAGAAGGAAACTAACTCACCGCTTGATATTGCCTTCGTAGAAGGTTCAATTACGACCACGGAGCAGGAGGAGAAGTTAAAAGAATTGCGGGCGAAGAGTAAAATCCTGGTTGCTTTAGGGACTTGCGCGGCCTTCGGTGGTGTCCAGGCGATGTATTCGGGTAAGGGAAGTTTTCTAAAACGTTTCCGTTCGGTTTACGACAAGGGGTTTAAGATTGTCCAGGCATTTGAATCAAAACCACTTGATGCCTTTGTTAAGGTTGACTATTTTATCCCAGGCTGTCCAATTTCCGCCCGCCTCTTTTTATTTAACCTCCCCCGTCTGCTTGCCAACCTCCCAGTAGAACTACCCAATTATCCGGTTTGCGTGGAGTGTAAGTGGCGAGAAAATGAGTGTCTCCTTTTACAAGATATTCCCTGCCTCGGTCCGGTTACCCGGGGTGGTTGTGAGGCGAGATGCCCAAAGGATAATCTCCCTTGTGTTGGCTGTTTTGGTCCGGTGCCGGGAGGGAATGTTTTGTCTTGGGAGAAGAACTTATTAGAGAAAAAGTGGACAGCAAGTCAACTGGAAAAGAAAATGCGGTTTTTCTTTGGGACAAAGATTAAAGAGGTAAAGAGAAGGAAATGAAAGACTTTAAGGTAATTAGGGTTGATAGTGTTACCCGGGTTGAAGGACACGGTAATATCTATGTCCGCCTCAGCAAAGGAAAGGTAAGAGATGTCCTTTTTGAAATTCCCGAGGGTGTGAGATTATTTGAGACCTTAGTTTTGGGAAAGGAGGCACGAGAGGTAGTAAATATCGTGCCAAGAATCTGTGCCATCTGTAATATCTCCCATCGTTATGCGGCGATTCGGGCGCTGGAAAAGATTTTTGATTTAAAGGTTTCGTCCGAAGTAATTCTCTTGCGGAATTTAATGCATTACGGCGAGATGATTGAAAGTCATAGCCTGCACCTCTTTTTCCTTACCCTGCCGGATTTTTTGGGTTATCCGGATGCCATCGCCATGGTGGAGAAATACCCGGAGGAGGTAAATACCGGTCTCCGGTTGAAAAAGTTTGGCAATTATGTGATGGAGACAATCGCCGGACGAATGATTCACGGCGAGAACCCAACCGTTGGTGGTTTTGGCCGCTTCTTAACGAAAGAGGAGTTACAATCTTTAAGGGACAATGCGGAAAAATTAATTCCGGAGGCGATAAAGACTACCGAACTCTTCCGAAATCTTCACTACTCAACCTATGCCGAAGAGGGGATGCTCTTTGCCTGTTTGAAGCCACCAACCGATACCTACGGTTTTTGGGGTGATGAAGTAATGATTTCTAATGGTGATGACCGAACCATAGAGGAGTTTCGGGTTCTGATTAAAGAGAAGGTCTATCCTCATTCTACTGCCAAGCGGACGCTTTATAAAGACCGACCCTATATCGTGGGCGCCGTTGCCCGAATGAATCTCTTGGGAGAGAGATTGCACGGTGCGGCTCGGGAGGCCTTCCAACATTCCTATAGTTTGAGTTGGATTAGAAATCCCCTTTATAATAATTTAGCCCAGGCGATTGAAATTGTCTTCGCCTTAGAAGAAATTGTTAAAACCGCCGAGAGGCTCTTGAAGGTTAAAAGAATTCCCAACCTACTTCCAATCAAAAGAGGAGAAGGAAAAGGGGTGGGGGCGGTTGAAGCACCAAGGGGAACTCTTTTCCATTATTATGAGTTTAATGAGGGAGTTTGCACCAAGGCGGATTTAATTATCCCTACCGCCCAAAATTACAATGCGTTAGAAAGGCATTTGCGGGTGGCGGCGGAAAACCTCTTTTCTAATTCGGCACTTTCCCCGGATAAGGCGAAGTTAGAATTGGAGGCAATTGTCCGCGCTTATGACCCCTGTATCTCCTGTTCCTGCCATATCGTCAATTTGGCATCCAAATAATTCCAGGCGGATACCACTATCTTTATTATACCATACTTTCGGATAATTAGCAAAAAATCTTGACAAAAGAGAATAATCCTTTATTATATACCAAGGGCGAATAGCTCAGTTGGCGAGAGCGCCTCCCTTACAAGGAGGAGGTCACCCGTTCAAATCGGGTTTCGCCCATCTTAGAGAAAAGGAGGAGATGTTAAGGAATCCTTTTGACCGAATTATGAGTCTAAAAAATGAAATGGTCATAAAGACATCATCGGTTATATATGATATTTCGCTTTCCCAAAAACCAGAAGGTCCTCAGGGTCTTCTGGTAAAAATGAAAAAGGAGGGTTTATGAAAGTTAAACCACTTGCCGATCGAGTATTAGTAGAAGTAATAGAAGAAACCGAAACAAAAAAGGGTGGAATTATTCTTCCCGATACCGCGAAAGAAAAACCGCAAGAAGGTAAAGTAATCGCTGTTGGTCCTGGCCGAATTGATGAAAAAGGAAACCGTATCCAACCGGAGGTGAAGAAAGGTGACCGCGTCCTCTTTGGTAAATATTCCGGACAGGAGGTTAAGATTGAAGATAAAGAATACCTCATCATTCGGGAAGATGATATATTAGCCATCATTGAAAGAAAGGAGGAATAAGATGCCAGCAAAAGAGCTGAAATTTAATGAAGAGGCCCGAAGGGCGGTCCTTAAAGGAATTGAAACCTTAGCCAAGGCGGTAAAGGCAACACTTGGTCCAAAGGGACGGAATGTCGTCTTAGAAAAGAAATGGGGTGCACCAACGATTACCAAAGACGGCGTTACGGTAGCCAAAGAGATTGAGTTGGAGGACAAATTTGAGAATATGGGTGCCCAGATGGTGAAGGAAGTTGCCTCTAAGACCTCGGATGTGGCGGGTGATGGAACCACGACTGCTACCATCTTAGCCGAGGCAATCTATCGGAAAGGATTAAAAGTGGTGGCCGCTGGTGCGAATGCTATGGCGGTTCAGCGCGGTATTGAAAAGGCGGTTGGTGTGGTAATTGATGAGTTAAAGAAAATCTCAAAGAAGACAACCACCAAACAGGAGATTGCCCAAGTGGCAACCATTGCCGCCAATAATAACGCGGAGATTGGTAATCTCATCGCCGACGCAATGGAAAAAGTTGGTAAGGAAGGTGTGATTACTGTGGAAGAGGCGAAGAGTATGGAGACAACCTTAGAGGTGGTGGAAGGGATGCAATTTGACCGCGGCTACCTCTCTCCTTACTTTGTCACCAATCCGGATAAGATGGAAGCGGAATTAGAAGATGCCTATATTCTCCTTTACGAAAAGAAAATCTCTTCGGCGCGCGACCTTTTGCCTCTCTTAGAGAAGGTGGCGCAGAAAGGCAAACCAATCCTCATCATCGCCGAAGAGGTGGAAGGCGAAGCCCTGGCCACCCTGGTTTTAAATAAGATAAGAGGGACGCTTGCCTGCTGTGCGGTAAAGGCACCCGGTTACGGTGAAAGACGAAGAGCGATGCTTGAAGATATTGCCATCCTCACAGGCGGTCGGCTCATCTCCGAAGACCTTGGTATAAAGTTAGAGAATGTCCAGATTTCTGATTTGGGAAGGGCAAAACGAATAATCGTTGATAAGGACAATACAACAATCGTTGAAGGCGAAGGCGCAAAGAAAGACATCCAAGGGCGAATTGAACAGATTCGGCGACAGATTGAAGAGACAAAATCTGATTATGATCGAGAGAAACTACAGGAGCGATTAGCGAAACTGGCTGGTGGTGTGGCCGTCATTAATGTCGGAGCGGCTACTGAGGTAGAGATGAAACAGAAAAAGGCCTTAGTAGAAGATGCCCTCCATGCTACCCGGGCCGCGGTTGAAGAAGGTGTTGTGCCGGGTGGGGGCGTTGCTTTACTCCGTTGCACCCAAGCCTTAGAAAAACTGAAATTGGACGGTGATGAAAATATCGGCGTGAATATTGTGAAGTCGGCATTAGAAGAACCGATGAAACAACTAGTGGAAAATGCCGGTATGGATGGAGCGATAGTCGTAGAAAAGGTAAAGAGTGAGAAGAATCCAAATATCGGTTTCAATGTTGAGAAGATGCAATACGAAGATATGTTTGCCGCGGGGATAATTGACCCAACAAAGGTTACCCGCACCGCCTTACAGAATGCCTCTTCGGTCGCTGCCTTACTGGTAACGATGGAGGCCTGCGTTGCCGAAAAGCCAGAAAAGGAGAAAACCCCACCAATGCCACCCGGCGGCTACGGCGGTGAATACTGATGCCGACTAATCGCTACCGCTCTCTTTCCTACGGGAAACCTAGGAAGAGAGTTATCGGATAACCGACCCACCAATTAAAAAATGCCCCAGCCCTCTCTAAGAGGGCTGGGGCTTTATATTTAAGGGAAGTGGATTTTATATCACCGACTATAAGAAAAAAGAGAAGACAAGTTAGTTAAAAATTCTTCAACCAACCATCCCAAAGAGATGGATAAAGAACAATAGAAAAGAAAGATTACAGCAATATAAAGACCGATACCAGTGATTAAAAACAGATGAGCACAACGATTAAAAAACAACCGATGTCGGTGATACCTTATCATCGCTGTAATCGTTCTTTTGGGTCGCCGTAATCATTTTTTAGGAGACTCCCTTTTTAATATTTAGCATCGGAGACCAGAATAAAAATATTCTTCTTTCAAATAATCCCCTTATTTAAAAAACTGAAGTAGTCTTCTTCGTTTCGCCCAATAATTATGTGGTCCAAGACCTTTATCCCGACCAGATTTAATGCCTTAACTAATTCTTTGGTTATCTCAATATCATCTTTTGATGGTTCGGGTTCCCCGGAGGGGTGATTATGAACTAAGATTATGGCGGCGGCCGACCTTTGCGTTGCCTCTTTAATAATCTCCGCCTTATCAACAATACTGGCATCTAAACTACCTCTTGAAATCTCCAGCAAGTCTTGCACCTTATTTCTACTATCTAAAAATATTACATAGAAATATTCCTTTTTCTTATCTCTTAGATAAAGCCCCAAGTAATTCCTGACATATTTAATTGCTTGTCCGGCATCTCTTATCTTCTCTCCCAGAGCGGATTCTTCCCGGAATAGTCGCTTACCTAATTCCAATGCCGCCTTTATCTGGGCTGACTTGGCTATCCCAACCCCGGCTATTTTCTGCAGCTCAGAAATGCTCGCCATATCAATTCCCCGCAGGGACTTAAACTTATTAAGTAATTCCCTGGCTAAATCCTCAGCGCTCACTCCTTCACTGCCCGTCCTTAATATTATCGCCAGAAGTTTTGCCAGAGGGAGCCTTTCTGCCCCTTCTTTTAAGAGCAATTCCCTTGGTCTTTCTTCTTTTATCCAGTTCTTGATTGGTTGGCGCGTTCTCTTTTGGGCGACCTTTTGCTTAATCTCTTCCCGGATAGTTGAACAGTCCTCTTTGCTTTGTAATCCCAACTTTTCAATCACCGCTTCCTTCATCGCCTCCGGCAGATTTCTTAGAAAAAAGACCTTCCCTTTGCGGTAGACTGGATAAGCCCGCCTTTCTGCTAAAAAAGAGAGCGCCTCCTCTTTATCCCGAAAGAACATATCAGTATTGATAAATTTTTTCTTTTATCCAATTAATATCCTTCCGCCAGGCTTCTTTTACCTTAACCCAAATTTCTAAATAGACCTCTTTTCCTAAGAAATTTTCAATATTTTCCCTGGCTATCTTTCCCAGTCGTTTTATCGCCTTACCACCTTCACCGATAATTATCTTCTTTTGGCTTGGTTTCTCAACATAGATAATCGCCCTTATGTAATCTTTTCCTCCTTCCCTTTCCTTAAACTCTTCAATCTCAACTGATGAGGCATAAGGGATTTCTTCTCCGTAAAGGTAAAAGATTGCCTCTCTTATCATCTCACTCACAAAGAAACGTTCTGGTTTATCGGCAATCATATCCGGCGGATAAAGAGGCTCGCCGGTGGGCAATTTCTCAATTATTCCGGCGCGCAAATCATCAATCCCAATCAATTTTAATGCCGAGATTGGATATATCTCTTCAAAACCCATTGAGCGGTAATCGTCAATCAGCGGCAAGAGATTTTCTTTTTTCACCAGGTCAACTTTATTCAAAGCAATAATAATTGGCTTCGGACCTTGGGCGGTCTTTTTTAGTAACTCCTCTTCAATTTTGGTTGGTGGAGCAAAGGGTTCGCCGACAAAGAGGATAACATCCGAGGATTCTATCACCTCTTCAATCTCTTTCTGCATCAATTCCTGTAAGACATATCTCGGTTGGAGAATTCCTGGGGAATCGAGAAATAAGACCTGGTGGTCAGGACCGGAGAGAATGCCAAGGATTCGGTGTCGGGTGGTTTGGGGTTTGGGAGAAATTGCCGATAGTTTATATCTCAGTAAGGCATTGATGAGGGTTGATTTACCAACATTTGGCTTACCAATTATCCCACAGTAACCAACCTTCATACTCTATTGGATATTTCTGCCCTCATTCCTCTTTATAGACTCCCATCCGGGCGAATTTTTCCATCCGTCTTTCCAATAGTTTTTCTCTCGGAATATCTTTCAGGAGTGAGAGATTTTTTAATATCGCCTCCTTAAGTAATTTTGCCGACTCGTCCCAGTCTTGATGGGCCCCACCTAGGGGTTCGGGAATTATCTCATCAATTATTCCAAAGCGAAGTAAGTCCTGAGCGGTTATCTTTAAGACCGCTGCCGCCTCCGCGGCCCGACTGCCATCCCGCCACAATATTGAAGCACACCCCTCGGGTGAGATAACCGAATAGATGGCATTCTCTAATGAGAGGATTCGGTCGCCCACACCCAAGGCTAATGCCCCACCGGAGCCGCCCTCGCCAATAATCACACATACTATTGGAACCGCAAGAGTGGCCATCGTGAAGAGATTCCGGGCAATCGCCTCCGCCTGTCCTCTCTCTTCGGCGCCCACACCCGGAAAGGCGCCTGGGGTATCAATCAGAGTAACGATTGGCAGACCGAACTTCGCCCCCAATTCCATAACCCTTAAAGCCTTTCTATAACCTTCGGGATGGGGCATCCCAAAATTTCTTTCCAACTTCTCCTTAGTCGTTCTGCCCTTTTGATGACCACAGATGACGACCCTTTCTTCATTAATCTTTCCAATCCCGGCGACTATTGCCTTATCATCGCCAAACCGTCGGTCACCGGATAGTTCAATAAAGTCAGAAGTGATTCGGGAGATATAATCAAGGGTATAAGGTCTTGAAGGGTGGCGAGCCAAAAGAACCCTTTGCCAGGGGGTGAGATTAGAATATATCTTTTGCTTAGTTTTGGTTATTGAGGATTGTAATTCCTCTAAATTTTTTTTATCGGCTATCCCAAGTTCTATGAGTTCGGAAAGTTTTGCCTCTAACTCCTGTAAGGGTTTTTCAAAGTCTAAATATTCCTTTTCCATCTTACTCCTCTATTATATTAAAAAAAATCCCTGCGGTCAAGTTCTTACCTGAAAGAGATTTAAGAAAGCCCAAGGAGAGACCAAGAGAGCCTATTAGTAAACTAATTAGAGTTCTTTATTAGGATAGAGAATAACACCACCAACAGGATGGAGAATAGGACATAGAATAGGGCATTTAATACCATCCCCCATAGGAGTAAAGGAGAGATACAAGGCATCCAGGGAACGATACCCTAAAAGAAAGGAAAAATCCGATAAGTCCTGTAAAATCAAAAACTTAAAGGCAAAATGACCTGATAAAAAGGTTTCCCCACAGGAAACTTTATCCATTAGAATCTGGATATTAACCTTT
>CAYRLZ010000007.1:0-5005 GCA_964425275.1 uncultured bacterium
AGGATAACCGAGAAGGAATATTTTGAAGTTATAGATTATGCCAAAGGTTTAGGTCTGCACCGGGGGTTTTAGTATTGAGAGTGAATGGGAAGGTTAGGAATTCCGGTTATCTCTTCGGGTTTTAGACCTTTAGCCAAATAAATCGCTTCAACCCGATAAACATCCTTGCCTCTCTTTTCACTCAATACCTTAAATTTTGGTTCACTGACGTATTTGTATCGGAAATCCTTTGCCTTTTTCACACCGCCTTTGCCGCTGCGAAATATCTTCTTACCATAGATTGAGAATAGTTGACCGTTGGGGATAGAGATTAAAAGAAAGGCTCGGATATTGGACTGGGCATGTTCGTGAATAATCAGAAGGCAATAGTTGAGGCAGGGTTTCTTTCCTTTTTCATAATAAGTTGGGAGATTGGGGGCGAAGAGGCTATTGATTCCGTAAGATGTTTGATTTATCCCGATGTTTACTTTTCCTTTGTAGTCGGCTTCGTTGTTGAAAATCGCAGTTTTTACTTCAATATGTAAATAACAATCGGGTATTTCAAAGAATAGGTCAGAACCGATTAGGGGAAGAATTGGGGAATTTTAGGATGGGGGCAAAAAAGTGATGGAAGATGCGCTCGGCACCGGTTTCTAAATCCGAAGAATTGTAACCTTTTCGAGCAGTCTTTTTGAATTTTTCATACCAGTCAGAGATAATTTTAATCCGTGAGTTTAAGCCTTCAATTACCTTCTTTAAGTCCTGGATTAAGGAGATAGCAATGAAGTCAAAATACTTTCTCTCCAATTTCTCCAACTCAAAGTCACTCAACATAGACTACTTTTGGCATCTCTGGACACCTTCTCTTTATGATATTTAAGTATTCGGGGATTAGTTCAATTAAAATTGCCTTCCGATTTAATTCTAAGGCTACCTTACCGGTTGTTCCCGAGCCAGCAAATGGGTCCAAAACCGTCCCATCTTTTGGACAGCCGGCGAGGAGGCATCTCCTTACTAATTCTTCGGGAAAGGGAGCAAAATGGGCCTCCAAGATGGGCTGGAGTTTAATGCTCCAGACATCGCCGGGATTTTTCCCTTTGGGGTGGGTTCTCACGGTCTGTAAAACCAAATGGGTCTCGGTAACCAATCGGTCATAGAGATTATCAAAGGCAAGGATTTTTTTCAGTTGCCACCAATCCTCAGGCAAGGGAACCGACCCGCCTTTTCCCCAGTGTTCGGTATCCTTCCGGAACCAATGTCCGGCGGTATCGCGATAACCGAGTTTCTGGTCAATCTCTTTTATCTTTATCCCCTTTTTCTTGCGCCAGAATTGGAGATAATCAGCTATGAGTGGTTGATATATCTTATATCTTCTTTGTCGGACAAGGTATTCGCCAAAAAGGGCAAGGCGGGCGCCAGGGGACTGTCCTCGGTTCTCCGGACTTAGGGAATACTTTCCCCGGTAATCTTTAAGAAATAGAGATGGGAAAAGAGAGATTTCTTTCTGGGTTTTTTTCTTTTCGGACTTCTCGGGTGTTGGGAAAATGGGCAAGGGGAACTGGCCACAATTTCTATGCTTCTCTAAATCAATATCATTCTCAATCCTTTTCTGGCAGGAGGGGCAGAAAAACTCTACTCCTAATTGCGACTCCTGAGAAAAATCTTGAATTGATTCAATCGTCTTACTGCCACTTTTCCAGAAGACCCGAGCCAAAAGATGCCCATCTTTATCTTCGTATATCTCTTTTACCACCCCTTCATCCTTCCCGTCTTTTCTTAAAGAGTCTCTCACTGTCATTCCGAGTAAGTCTTCTGGCTTTTTCTCTTCCTCCTTGGTTCGAGCTGGGAGGCGCAATTCATCAATTGCGAGATAATACTGGTATTTACTCTCTTCTTTCACAAATAGAAATACCGGTTCGTAGACATTGGTGATTCTCTTCGCAACGGATGAGGGCATAGCATTCGGTTTATGCCAGATTATCTTATTTAAGAGACACCAGCCACTTTTTTGCAGTTCCCAAGCAACCATTTCGGGAATCAGGAGGAGGTTTTTGTTTTCGTATTTATAACCCAGATTCAAAAAGAATGTGCCGGTTGGTTTTAACAACCTTTTCATTTGGGAGAAGATTTCTACCAACTTTTTAATGTATTCATAATAGGATTTCTCTTGACCAATCTGTTTGGGGTGTTTGTAGTCCCTCTGTTTCCAATAAGGGGGACTGGTAATGATGCAGTCAATAGAACTTTCTGGAATTTTGGGCAAAACCTTAAATATATCGCCAATGTAGACAGTTAACCGATCCATATTTTTATTTTTATTATATGCTTTTCCTATTCTCTGTCAAATACCGAGCATCTCTGGGAGGAAGCGGGAGACCTCTTGTTTCTTTCCGCCAATTCGCTTCGGATAAGATATATAAAGTCTTTCCGTTGCCCGGCTGACTGCCACATAACAAAGCCTTCTCTCTTCGGCTAATTTTTTTCGGTCTAGGGTATTGCCGAATAATGGGAAGAGACCTTCCACCATACCAACCAGGAAAACAATGGGAAATTCCAAACCCTTTGCCGCATGGACGGTTAAGAACCGAACGAAATCCTTTCCCCAGTCAACTAATGCCAAATCCTCTAAGAGTTGAATCTTTTCTAAGAATCCTTTGATCCCACCTTCGGCCGACTCCTTCGCCTGATTTGCTAACTCTTGGATATTTCCCATCCTTATCCTTCCGATTTCCTTCTTTTGCCAGGAGGCAAAGAGAGGGGCATTGGCCGAAATGGCATTAAGGATTACCGCTGGTTTCATTCCCCTTTCACTAAATATTTTATTAAGTAAGTCAATGAACTTATCAATTTTTTGATTGGTCCCAGAGAAAAAGAATTTGCCATTTTCAATCTTTAATTTCTCCTCCGAGGAATTAGCCAGCCAGGCGATAACTGGTCGGGCTGTTTCTTTATCACCTTCGGCGATTGCCCGCATTAGTTGGATTAAATTCCTTATCTCCTCCCTTTCGTAAAACCGCTCATCGCCGATTATACTATAAGGAAGGCTGGCTCTTAAAAACCCTTCTTCATAAATCCGGGATTGGGAGTTGGTTCGGTATAAGACCGCAATCTCCGAATAAAAGCGATGCTCTTTTTTCACTATCTCCTCTATCTTTTTTATGAGAAAGAGCACCTCTTCCTCTTCACTTTCCGCCCCAAACAATTCTGCACTACCTTCCTCTTTAATCAAGAGGATTGGTTTTCTCTCTTCTTCACCAATCAGGTTTTGACAGATTTGGTAGATTTTTCCCGGGAGGCGGAAGTTAGTATTTAAGTGATAGGTCTTAATTCCGGGGAAATCCTTTTTGGCTAAAAGGATATTTTCCGGTCGGGCATTTCGCCACTCGTAAATTGATTGAGCGGGGTCACCAGTCAGAAAGATATTCTCTTTGACACTAACGAGAAGGGGTAAGATTTGATATTGAACTGGGGTTAGGTCCTGCAATTCATCAACGAAGATTCGGTTAAAATTAGAGGAATATTTTTCACACACCTCGGGAAAATTTTTCAATAGGAAATAGGTATAATAGATTAGGTCATCAAAATCCAAAAGGTTTCTCTCTTTTAAGTAATCCTGATAACGGCGGAAGGCTTCCGCGGCTAATTTCTGGAAGGAACTCTTCGCTTCTCGCTCAACCTCTTCGGGCAAGAGAGGAATTGACTTAAATCTTTCAATCATTTTCTTTATCCTTTCAATCTGCTGACTACCGAGACCAGGGATTTCCAGACGAATTGTTTTGGGGAATGGCTCAATCACAGTGAAGTCGGGACTAAAATCCAACAATTCCGCTTCCGCCTTTAAAATCTGGAGGCAGAGGTTATGGAATGTGCCAATTAGAATATCCCGCATCTCTTTTTTTAAGAGTCTTTCCAATCTTTCTTTTAAGTCTTTGGCTGCCTTCTGGGTGAAGGTGAGGCAGAGGATTGATTCTGGTTCAATCCCTTCTTCCTTTAAGGAGTGATAGACCTTATAGGTTAAGGTTGTCGTCTTACCACTTCCCGGTCCACCGGTAACGAGAATCTTTTTCTCTTTGGCGGTTATTATTTCCCGCTGCTGTGATGTGAGATTAATCTTAGGTTCAACCTTAAATATCGCCAGGGGTTTTATCTCAATGGCTTTACGGAAGAGGAGTTGATAAAATTCCTCAGCGGAGTGCGGTCTTTGCCCTCTATCCTTACTTAAAGACTTAGTGATTGCCCTATCAAGGGTTGAGGGAAGGGAAGGATTTAAGAATCTTGGTGGGATTGGCTCTTTCTCAAAGACCATCTTTCTTATCTCCTCTAAACTATCGGCTAAGAAAGGCGGTCTTTTTGTTACCATTTCATATAAGACCGCACCCAGACCGTAGATATCCGACTCAATAAAAAATTTGCCTTCCCAGGCCTCGGGTGGCATATAGATTGGTGTGCCGGCGATGGAAGCGGAAAGGCTACCTTTCTTTAAGAACTTACCCAGACCGAAGTCGGTAATTTTAACGACCCCCTCTTCGGAAAAGAGGATATTTTCTGGCTTTAAGTCACGGTGGATAATCCCCTTTTTGTGGGCATAGCCCAATGCAGACAGGCACTGCTCGGCAATTCTTATGATTAAATTTAACTCTAATTGCTCTTTTTCAATCATCTCCCTTATTGACCACCCCTTCACATATTCGGTAACTAAGATTAGTTTCCCCTGAAGATAATCAATATTATAGAAGCGGACGATATTCCTATGTTCCAAAGAGGCAAGGAGCCGCGCTTCTTCTTTTAAGATTTGGATATCTTCGGGTCGCATCCGGGAGACCTTCAGGGCAAAATTTTCTTTTAAGATTGTATCAAAGGCTAAATAGACATCACCAAACTGCCCACCACCAAGCCATTGAATAATTCGGTATTTGCCCAGACTTTGAGTGAGCATATTTAATTTTATAATATAATTCTCTTGTCGTCAAACCGAAGCGATGATTTTTATGAAGATTTCCGCGGTCTATATCAAACTATATGTAGG
>CAYRLZ010000008.1:0-28782 GCA_964425275.1 uncultured bacterium
TCCCTTACTCTATCCCTTCCTTAACCCCTTTCCCTGCCGCCTTCTCTTGCCCTCTCTCTTACCCTTTCTTAATGCCTTAGTCTATCTCCCTCTGATACGCTCCCTAATAGGCTCTCTTGGTCTCTCCCTGTGCCTTTCCCTGTGTCTCCCTCTAAATCTCCCAACCTCTTTTCCAATCCCTTTCTCAAATTAGAAAAAAGATGTGTCGCAATCCCGATTTTGAAAATGTCAAAATCCTCACGGATTAACTCCAAATCCATCACTTTTACATTAGAATTTAGGATTTCATTTGTTAGGATTATTGTGTGCGATGAATTGCATCGCTGTATTATGACACAGCCTCATAAATACTCTCTATTAGTAAATCCGTTCTCTTGACAGAGGTGGAAGATGGGGTAAAATTATATGTGGTTTAAAACTCAAAACTAAGGTGGTTTTGCGATTTGGAAAAATGTTAAAATCCTCTAAGACTTTTATATTATGAAATTGCGACAATTAGCCTTTATCTTTTGTCTTTTGCTTGTCGTATGCGGTCCGCGGTTTACCCAACGCCCACCAGAAAGAAGAGAGGGTGGAGATTGGCAAGCATCTTGGGAGGCGGGAGTGAAGGTTGTTAATTTTACTCTGGACTATGATGGAAAATTACTTCTCCTTTTGGCGCCAGGTGAATATCTGATAAAGGTTGATACCAATTTTTCCTCAGCCGAGACGATTTATCTACCAAAACGAATCTTTCAACCAAAAAAGGTCCTCGCCAATTTCTCTTTTCTCTTTATCGCTAATGCCCAGCAGATTTTTATCTATGACCGGAGAGAAAGGAATTTTCAGAAGATTATACATCTCCGGAATATCCTCCCGTTTGGTCTAAGTGGGGGGCAAGCACGGCCCAGTGAATTGTTAGATTTTTCTTTGGCACCATCCGGGGAGGTGGTCCTGGCGCGCAGGGGTGAGGGTAGATTGATTAAGTTAGATTTATTTTTTAATCCGGTTGAATTCACTTCTCTGCGGATTGATTTTCTACCCCAATCCCTGGCTTTCCAGGGGGATGACTTGTATCTTCTTAATCAAAGGAAATCCCGGATAGAGGTTTATAATCGGCTCGGATTATTGATTGACTCCTTTCCCCTTTTAACATTTTCCAAAGATATGAGATTTTTTCCCAATCAGCCAAAAGATGCCCTTTATCTCTTCTCCCAAAAGGGAAGGCTATTTATCTTAAATGAGGGTAAGTTCTCTTCAGTTGCCCAGACAATTGAAGACCTAAATGGTCAAATCCTTTCCGCCCTGCGCCAAAACCGCTCTTTTTTTATTTTAACCAGTGACGGCAAGATTTATAAAATAACCAATTGAAGCAAGATAATCGTATCTTTCCATTGGTGGTATCAGGTTTATGTCTGCTCGCCGGTTTAGGGCTTCTGGGTTTTGATAAAAAAGAAGAGGTCTGGGAAATCTCTGATTGTAAAATAAAGAGTTTGCGTTTGAAGAATAAGTTTCTCTTGAAGGACTCAATTTATGTCTTCTTCGGTGATTCGCTTCTTAGTCAAGATGCCTATGATGTAAGTTATGAGGCCGGGGAGATAGTTTTTCACGATTCGGTTCCGACAGGAACCCGAATAAAGGTTGTCTATTATTATCTGCCTTTACAGAGGTTAAAATTAGAATATGCCCGTTACCAATTGGTAGCGGCTCCGGCCGAAACAATTGATAAGGAGAAAAAAGGGAAGAAAGAAGAGAAGCCCGATGCTTCGCTCTTTATTTCCGAAGAGGAACTTTCCCTTAATGGGTCAAAACTTCTTGGCTTCTCTTATTCTAAGGAGGGATTGACAATTGAGCAGTCAACTGATTTAAGGGTGAAGGGTAAATTGAGTGGTGTCGGCGTTGAACTATTCATTCAGGACCGGGGTCAGCCAGAATTAGAAGAGGGTTTTACAAAGGAGTTCCGGGAATTGGAGGCGGTCTCATTGGTTCTCAGCCGAGAGCCGAACCGTTTGACCTTCGGTGATTTTGAAAACTTAACGCCTTTTGCCGAATTTGGTAATATCAAAAGAAAAGGGCAGGGGATAAAATTTGCGAGGGAGAAAGATTACAGCGATAAGGTGTCGGTCAGTTATCAGAGACCAAAGAATAAATTAGGGGTTCAAGAATTTTTCGGCGTTGACGGAAAGAAAGGACCATATATCTTAACCGCCGAGGGAAGGAGGGTTTCGGTAATTACCGGTAGCGAAGAAGTTTATCTGAATGGTGAGCGATTAAAGAGGGGAGAGGGTAATGACTATCAGATAAATTATTCCCAGGGCGAGTTGACATTTACCAATCGGGTTCGGATAAATTCCCTCTCCCGGATTGAGGTGCGGTTTTTATATAAGGCGGAAGATTATGAGCGGGATTTTTATTCGCTATTCTTAGAAGAAAAGATGGCATCGCTTCGGTTAGCCTTTTCCGGATTTCAAGAGGGCGATGTCTCGGATTATAATTTTTCTCACCCAATCAGTGAGGACGAGAAACGTTTCCTAGCAACGATTGGTGATGATACAACAAAGGCCTATCTCTCCGGGGAGAGGTATGTTGGTAAAAATAAAGGGGACTATAAGAAGGAAAACGGCCGGTTCGTCTATGTCGGAAAAGATAGTGGTGATTATGAGGTGAGTTTCTCATTTTTTGGCGATGGTCTTGGTGATTATATTTATGACAATCGGATTAATGCCTATTCTTATGTTGGTGAAGGGCGGGGTCGCTATCGGCCAAAGGTGAAGATTTCTCTGCCGCAGAAAAGGCAGGTCCTGTCACCAGTCATTGCTTATTCACCATCAACTCCCTTGTCCCTTTCGCTTCAAGGTATTTTAATCAACAACGACCTAAATACCTTCTCAACAAAGGATGATAATGATAATCTTGGTCTTGGCTATAATCTTGGGGGGGAATATAAAGAGGAAAAATTTAATCTTAGAGTTAAAAGAAAGGGGTATATGAAGAATTATCATTTCCCAGAAGAAGCGGAGAGGGATTTTGTTTATCGCTGGGGTGAGACGAAGGATAGCGTGAAGAGTATCAATCTCTTAGAGGGGAATTTTTTGCCCTTTAAATTTTTCGGTCTAAATTTTGGCGCTGGCCTCTTGGAGAAGACAAGAAGGGTCACACTCTTTTCCAGCCGGGTTTCCTTTCCCTTCTTATCCTTGGGACTGGAAAAGGCCGGAAGGAATTTAAGGGGCGATTTTCGGATTGCGCCAAAAATTCATCAGGTAAAACCAGAACTTTTCTTCTTTGAGGAACAAAGACCCGAAGAGAAAAACTTAACTTACCGACCGGCAATTACTTTTTCTCCTTTCGGGCAAGAGATAACCGCTGGTTGGGAAGAGCAAAGAAGATATAAGAAGGAAGGTGTTTATTGGGTGAAAGAGAAGTTACAGCAGCGGGTGACTGGAGAGGTAAAGATAAAAAATTCGGTGGTTTCTTTTATTGGGCTTCTCGGTCGCGAGGGTAGTAGAGACTTAAAATCCGGGGATGAGATGAGACAAAATTTTGCTGATGCCCAAATCTCCTTGACCGAATGGAAAGGAATCAGTCTTTTCTCGGAATATTCTCTTTTACATAAGGGGACCGAAGAAAAGGAGGTGAATTATATTAAGGTAGAAGAAGGGAAGGGGGATTATCGGAAAGACCCGAATACGGGACAATACTTCTATCACCCGAAGGGGGACTACATCCGAGTCTTTGTGCCGACCGGAAGGATCCAACCGGCTCAAGAAAGAAATCTTAAAGGGCATATTGGGTTAAATCCGATAAGACCGTTCACTATCTCTTTAAACCTGGCTGGTCAAGAACAGAAGAGCGATACCGCCTCTTTCTTAAAGACCGAGGAATTGAGTTCCGAGTTTACCTATAATCTTCTTTCCGACTTACGCCTTGTTTTTAATAAAAATTATCATTCCTATCAGGATAGAAATTTTTATTATGAGAATAACCGTCAGGAACAAGACCAGAATTCATTTCGGCTGGAAAAGGAATTTGGCGCGTATTGGAAACTTACTCCACATTTGGAGTTAAATAATCAACGACAATATCGGCTGGGGCTTCTGGCCCGAAGATTAACCGAGAAAAACCTAATCGTTGAGAATTTCTTTGGTTTTGCCTTTAATTTAGACCTAAAGGTTGGTTTAGGAGAGACTTATGGCGAGGAGGTTATTATTGGTGATAGTTTTAAGATTATTAAGAATGAGTTCGGAATTGGACGTCGGTTTTCCATTAAGAAAAATACATCTCTTTTTTTGGGTTTTGACTTAACCAGGAGGATAAGTCAGGATGAATTACCTTATGACTTAGGTCTAACTGAGCCTTTGGGTTATAGTTATGAGTTTCGGATAGAAGGTAGTCGGTACCAGCGAGAGAATCTGAGCATTTCTTTCAGTTATTCTTTGAAGAAATTACCCCAAGAGGCACTTGACCATATCCTCAATTCCCGCCTCGTGATAAATTTTTGATATTAGATATAAATCTTATTTGGGATTTATCTCGGGATTGATATTTGATATTAGTTGAAGCAGGCTATCTCTTAAAGCAATGAATTGGGGCCGGAGTTCGGCCGGGACCGGTCCCTTTGGTGGGGCGGAGAGTTTTAAGGGATTTACCCAGGAATTACCAACGAGGACTTCAAAGTGAAGATGTGGTCCGGTGGCTAAGCCGGTGCGGCCAACATAACCGATGATTTCACCCTGCCTTACCCGATAACCAGGGCGGATTCTTGTTTTAATTCGGGAGAGGTGACCATATTTTGTGACATAGTTATTGGGGTGACGGATGACCACCAATTTTCCATATCCGCCTTTCCATCCGGAAAAAGTGACGACGCCATCGCCGAGCGCGGCGACGGGCGTTCCGGTTGGTGCTGCATAATCAACACCCCGATGGGGACGGACAATTCGCAGGATTGGATGGTATCGTCTCTTACTAAAACGGGAGGCGATATAAGAGTAGCGAAGCGGTGATTTGAGAAAGGCCTTCTTTAAGGCAATTCCGGCTAAATTGTAATAATCTCCCTGAAACCAGACCCCATAGAAATTACCGACCTTGCCTTTATAAATAGATAAAAGTATTCTACCGTATCCGATAAATTTATCATCGGCATATTTTTTTTCAACCAGAAAGAAGAAGGAATCGCCTTTTTGGACTTCGCTGAAAAAGTCAATGTCCCATTCAAAGATTTCCGCATAGTTTATTGCCAATTCGGGCGATTTACTAATTTTTAGCAGGGATTGATAAAGGGAAGATGAGATTGAATCCCTCACGACCTCTAACTTGGTCTCCCTTTTTTGATAAACCGAAGCAAGGGTGATGCCGGAGGAGTCAAGAGATAACCGATAGATAGTCTCCGGATTTTTTTTGTAGTCAATCTTGGATAGGGTTTGATTTGGGGAATGCTTGAGATAAAGCAGAAGGGTCTCCCCAGTCTTTAAGGTTCTAAAATTTAATCCCGCCCTAGTTAAGGTTAAAAAAATATTTGCCCGCTGAGAGTCGGTGAGATAGGGGATGCGCGATAAAAGAGAGTGAAAGGTCTCACCGCGCTTCAAGGAGAAGGCAAGGGTATCGGTCTTGGAGCGGTGTGGTGTTTCCAATTTCCGCATTATCATTTCTCGGTCTTTTAATGTTTTCACAATATTGCGGAATAGAAAGAAAAAGAGGAGGGAAAGAAGGAGAAGGAGGATAAGAAAATAGATGCGCCGCATTAAGTTATTCTCTTATATAAAGCCAATAGTCTTTCCGCGGTTTGTAACCAGAGAAAGTTCTTTCGGATGTGTTCTCTTAAATCACTCCCTTTTCTTTTTGCCAGTGCCTTTTTAATTCCTTTCTCAATGCTCTCTTCGGAATAAGGGTTCACATAAATTGCCAGGTCTTTATAATATTCTTCGGTGCCACCGTATTTGGTTATGACGACATTAGCTCCGGCTAAACCGGCTTCTAAGGCAGAAAGACCAGGGGTTTCATAAAAGGACGGGAGGCAGAAGACCTGACAGGCGGCATAAGCCGATTCTAAAAGCGGCGAGGAATGGGGGATATGGTCAATAATTTTAATCCAAGGACACCTCTGGGCTTGCGCTAAACATTTTCTGCCGTATTCGTTATCCATAATCTTACCAATGAGGACGGCGGGGTGGCGGAGTTTTAAGAGAACCCTTAAAAGTCTTAGACAATTTTTTCTTCCCCAGCCGATATGACCGGTATAGAGAATAAAATCTTTTAGGCCATAGGTTTCAATAAATAAATCGGGTTTGGCATAATAGAACCTTTCTTCCACGCCATTCGGGACGACTATCACCTTATCTTCTTTTATCCCAAGACCACGAGTTATTAGGAGTTTCTCCTTCTTGGTATTAGGAGCGACGATGTCCGCCAATGAGCATAGTTCTTTGACGTAGGTATGTTCGGTCCAGATACCGAAGAACCGACGGAGGAAAAGGGGGAAAGAAGTTAATAAGGAGAGAATGGTCGGTGAATAGCGGGAATAAAAGATTGGGGAGACGACAAGTTTTACCCTCAATCCCTTAATCACCTTTCCCAGATGATAAGTCGCCCCTTCAGTGGCAAAGAGATGGAAGAGGTCAAATTCTTTTAAATTGTAGTCAGTAAACTCTTTAAAGATTTCAACCCCAACCCCCAGTTTTTCTAAATATTTCTTTGACATCAAAAGTTGGGTCTTTGCCCCACCTTCCATTAGATTCAGTGCGGGGAAGGAGGCGAAGAGGACCTTCATTTTGTTTTGCCTTTTAAGTATTTGTTCACTTTCCACAATAAACCTTTTACCCTAAGTCTTAGGTTAGGAAAAAGTCCAAATTTTATCCTTTTAATTCTACGCAAATCAGCGGGAAAGTAAATACTTACTTTGGGTAAGGATTTAATATTCTCTCCGTCTTCAAGATACTCACCGCCTTCTTTTATGCGGTGGATGATTTTTCTCTCTTGGGCTATTTCCCTTTCCTTCCACCACCGGTAAAATTTCTCCATTGTTGTTAGCCAGATATCTCCTTTCTCTTTCAGATAGTTAAAAATTGAGTGGAATAATTCCGGAAATTGAGCGACGCGCTGGGGGTGGTCGTAGATGAATATTGGCAAGTAGTTTTGATACCGCCAGTTAATATAAGTTTTATAATACTCAAGCATCTCTTCGGGTGTAAATCCTGCCTCAAGGAGTCGCCCAACACCTATCGGGTGGCAAGGTATTTGGAGAAGAGGAAGCACCTTTCCCTTGATTACTGGGTAAAAGGGAAAATCATCGTAGGATAGAGAAAATTCCGAGGAGAAGGAAAATTGTAAATCGGCAAGGACCTGATAAAGAGGCAGGTTAAAGGCGCCAAAGGGGGCAGCAAACCCCTTTACTTCAATGCCCCCGCCCTGAAGGATTTCTTTTCCTTTAAGGATGTTATCATAATTCCTTTGGTAATCAGGAAATAGAGTATGGACAAAGCAATGGAGTTGGATATCTTCGCCTTCTTTTTTTAGCCCAGCAAAGAGCGGAATAAATTTCTGATGTTCTTTGGTATTGATAAACCAGGTGCCCTGTATTCCAGTTTCTTTTAATAGTTGGTAGGTTTTCTTTATCTCCTTCTCTTGGGCAAAATCGGTATCAAGTCGGAAGATGAATGCTGACCGGAAACCATTGGGGTAATACCAGAGGTGTTGATATTCAATACCTTGCCAGTGATAAATCTGTCGCAGGCAGTTAAAGAAGAGTTTTCGGATATCACCCTTAGCGACAAGTGAGACGAATTCATAAGGGAATTTTTTTGGGTGAAAGTAAAAGTATTTTGGGCCGACACGGATATCACCAAGTGCCTGCTCTAAGGAGAAGGGAAGAACGATGATTTTTTCATTCGGATTTTCATAAATCCCTTCTTTTAATAAAAGCCCCTTACTTTCCAAGTCAATTATCCCGACACCCGAGAAGATTTCCCGCCTCTGGGGAAAGAGGGATTTGCTCTTTCCGATTTTTATCTTAGAAGAGAGGGGAGTTTGCGAACTGGCTAAATCAAAGATATGGTCTTCAATCGGAATAGGATTAAGGAGTCCTTCAATTTGGAGAAGTTGCCTCAGGAGGTCTTTATTTTTCATAATTCTCTTCTCCTTAAAAATTCTATCTCTTGCCGAGTGATGAAAGGGATTAAACTTTGCCTTAAAGAGAATCTTATCTCCTTTCGGCAGGCAGAAAGATTGAGGCTAGTAATAACAAACTCGCCGATAATGAAGGCTAAACCAATTCCCAGTCCCTTTAATCCGATGTAGAGGAGGGGACTTATGAGCATATTGATAACCGTGCCGATAAGGGTATTGATGAGGAGCAATTTTTCCCGATTGCCCGCGATGAGTCCAGTGGCATAGAGGGTAGAAAGGGTGGTTAAGGGGAGAAATAAGACAAGAATTCGTAAGAGATTGCCCCCTTCAATATAATCCTTTCCAAACAAAACTGAAATGAGCGGTGACGGTATAATAAGAACGATGAGGACAATTGAAAGGGTCGTAAAGAGGATAATTCGGCTGAGGATGACAAATAATTTTGGCAGTTTAGAAAAATGGGTGGTGTAGGAAGAAGAGATTAAAGGGAGAAGGAGGAAATGAGCAACCCGGTCAATGATTAGCGTAAAAAAGAGGAGGCGATACATCGCACTGTAAATCCCTAACTCTTGGGGTGTGCCAATAAATCCCAAAAGGATAATACCGAAATAGGTATAGAAGACCTGTAAGATATTGATTGTGCCCAGGGGGAGGGCAGAGAAGAAGAGGTTCTTAAATTGCCGGAGATGAAAAGTGAGGCGAAGAGAGCCCGGCTTAATCTTTGTGTATAAGATTAATAGGAAACCAGTTCCAATTCCCTGACCAAAGAGATAAGAAATCGGAACTTTTAGATAGTCGCCAGTATTCTGGACAAAGATGAGGAGGAGAATTAGATAACTAAGTGACATAAGAACTCGGGTGATGCCAATATATTCCATTCTTTCTTTTGCCTGGAAGAACCACTCTAAGGAAAAAGCGTTAATGAATAGAAAGAGGGAGTAGAGATAGAGGAGGTTTTTAACCACGGGTGGTTTTCTTAAAAAGGTGGCGATGATGGCTAAGATAAGAAATACGAAGACGGCAAGAATTAGACGGAGGCTTAAAAGATTATCGGTAATATTTTCTTCTTGATGCTGAGAGAGTCTTTTTACCCCTAAGGTTAATAATCCGAAATTAGCTAAGATTAAGCCATAGGAGACGAGGGAGAGGGAGAAATTTATCCAACCAAAATTGATAACGCCGACCTTTTGGGCGCAATAAAGGGTGGCAATGAAACCTAAGAGATGGGCAAGGATTTCGCCACCGAAGAGATAAATTGCATTCTTAAAAGGGCTGGGACGAGGTTGAGCGAAAGTCGCTTGATAGTTCGTCATTAACAATTCTAATAGATTTAATTAAAAATTCAATAGGATGTTTGTAAGGGCGGAGAAAGAGATTCAGAGAAGGACAGAGAAAGAGGCACAGGGATAGGATTAGAGAGCCTCACAGAGAACCTATCAGAATGAGACAGAGCAAGGGGCTGAGAAAGGGTAGGAGAAAGGGCAAGATATAGAGGCAGGGAAAGGGATTAAGGAAGGGATAGAGAAAGGGACAGGGTAAGAGACCTATTAAGGCATTAAGTAAGGGATAGGGTAAGGCACAGAGGGAACGATACCCTAAAAGAGAGCAAAATTCCGATAAGTCTTGTAAAATGAAAGGGTTAAGCGAAATTTAACCGATTAATTTTTGGTCGCTAAACGACCAAGCCTTAATTTAATCCAGTATCTCGGAAAAAATCCCCCTTGATAAATCTGTTATTACCTTCTTCGTCTCCACTAAAAAATTAAGGAAATTTTAGGGAAAGAGAGACTTTTTGAGGTGAAAGGATTAAACTTATCCTTTTATTCTCCTTAAATTTGTAAAGATGGGCCGAGACATAGGCATCCGCAATATTTAAGATATGAACCGCGGCTGTCCACCAGATAAGGTTGCTCTTTTTCTCCTTATCCTTTTCTTTTAGGGTAAAATAAATTAAGGTTCCTTCGCCGAGGAGAAAGATTGTCCCCTTAATATAGTTTTCGGTATAAAACTGCCCGCCACCGGGAAAAAGGGCGGAGAAGAGTATCGCCTTATTAGGAGACTTTTCAAAGATGGGAATGCTTTCTCGGGGCGGCGGTTCTTTTAGGGTCTCCGGTTCTACCTGGGCGAATGTATTAAGAAACAAGAGGCAAGAGGTAAGAAGCAAAATCCGCATCTCATTACCGCTGGATGATAATCTCACAGCGCCGCGGCGCTTCTCCGGAAGGTATTGGTTTACTGTCCGCACCACTGACCAGGTATATCCTTTCCTTAGGAATACCCATTAGGATTAAATAGTTGGCAATCACCTTGGCTTTGGCAAAAGCAAACTCCCAATTGGTTGGATAACTCTTAATTAACTTCTTCGGCGGGGGTGAATTTGAACTATAACCATAGATATAGACATAACCACTTTCGGCGCTAATCTCAGGGATTATGGTATTTAACTCGGACTTCGCCTCTTCTTTTAGGATAAAGGACTCCTCATTCAGAAATAGTTCATCCCAGGAAAATATAAAATGGCGGATGTGGGAGGTATCCTTTTCTTCGGTCTTCATCTTTAATTCTTCTATCTCCATTTGCCACATCTTATTCTCATCCGCCAGTTTTACCAAGGCGTCGCGCAGGGGGATATATTTTAGATTATAAAAGATGAGAAAGGCAAAAAAGGTTATCAGGAAAAGAATAACTGATAGGTATTTCATATTAAATAAGAGAGATTATTGTTTAACCTTTTCAACTTCTCTTCAAATTCTTTCTTTCTCGCCTCTTCCCTTATTTTAATCTCCGGCTTTGCCTTTTTTAAGAATTCTTCATCCCTTAGGTGCGATTCAATCTTTGCCAGTTCCTGCTTTAATTGAGCAATCTCCTTTTCAATCCGCTCTCTCTCTTTCTTGACATCAATTATCTCTGCTAAGGGGAGATAGAATTCAAATGTCGGTGTGGAATAAGAGGAAGAGATTGGTGGTCTTTTTTCGGTCAGGGCGATTTCTTTAACTTTTGCCAGAGAAGCGAGGTGTTCAAGATTATCGCGCAGGAATTCAATTAAGGGTTTTCTGGTTAGTAGTGGGTTAATCAGCAAAAGGAGTTCGGTCTTTGGATTGATATTTAATTCACTTCTAATCGCTCTTATTCCTTTTATTATCTCCTGCATTGCGGAGACTAATTCGACTCGCTCCGAGATAGTCGCCGGAATCGCTTCGGGCCATTTTTCTTCCAGGAGGCTTTTGGAGAAATTAAATCTCTGCCAGAGCTCTTCGGTCAGGAAGGGCATTATCGGATGGAGGAGTTTTAGACAATTTTTGAAGATGAGCGAGATAACCCAAAGACCAGTTTCGTCTTTTTCCTGAAGCCGCTTCTTGGTGAACTCTAAATACCAATCGCAGAAGGTATGCCAGAAGAAATTGTAGAGGGCAGCAGCATAAGCGGAAAAATTGTAATTAGCTAAATTTCGGTTCACATCTTTTAGGAGATTATTAAATTGGTGGATAATCCATTCGTCAATCGCCGTAAATTGATTAGGGCATAAACTGGCCGCATCTTTTTTGAGATAAGGATAAAGTAATCTTGCCGAATTCCAGACCTTATTGGCAAAATTCCTACCCAAGACTACCCTCTCTTCCCAGAATCGAAAACTCTGGGACTGGGTCTCTAAATAGGTGAGGGTAAAACGTAAGGCGTCACTACCGTATTTTTCAATTAAGAGATTGGGGTCAACGCCAATCCCGCGGCTTCGGCTCATCCGCTCACCTTTCTGGGAAAGAACTGTTGAATGGATGTAAACGGTATGGAAGGGGATTTTTTTGATAAAATATAGGCTGGAAAAGACCATCCGGGCAACCCAGAGGAAGATAATATCCGGGTCGGTTATTAAGACATCCGTCGGATAATATAATTCCATATCCTTGGTATTCTCGGGCCAACCGAGGGTAGAAAATGGCCAGAGGGCGGAGGAAAACCAGGTGTCTAAGATATCCTCATCCTGTTTGATATTTTTCCCTTTACACCTCGGGCAATCGTTTGGGTCTTTTCGTAAGGCCATTATCTCATTACAATCCAGGCAATAAAATACCGGAATTCGGTGTCCCCACCAGAGTTGCCTTGATATACACCAGTCTTTAATATTCCTCAGCCAATCCAAATATACCTTCTGCCAACGCTCCGGGACAAATTTTACTGCTCCTTCTTCCACGGCCCAAATCGCGGGTTTAGCGAGTTCAGCCATCCTTAAAAACCACTGCAAAGAAAGGAGGGGTTCGGTTGGTGTATCGCAACGGACACAGGTCTTTAACGGAACCGAATAATTCTCTTCTTTTATCAAAAGCCCTTCTTTCTTTAAGTCTTCTAAGATTTTCTCTCGTGCCTCCTCCCGAATTAGCCCTTGATATTTACCACCCTCTTTGGTGATGCGGGCATCTTCATCAATTACTTTGATAAAGGGTAGATTATGAGCCTGGCCAATCTCAAAGTCTACTGGGTCGTGGGCTGGGGTTACCTTTACCGCCCCGGTCCCAAATTCCTTATCAACTCGGGAATCGGCAATAATGGGAATTTCCCGGTTCATCAGAGGTAGGATAACTTTCTTGCCGATGAGTTTCTTATATCTCTCATCTTCAGGATTTACCGCAACGGCAGTATCGCCAAGCATTGTCTCCGGGCGGGTCGTCGCTACAATGACATCACTTTTCCCACCCGCCGCCGGATATCTGATGAACCATAATCTTCCCGCTATCTCTTTGGTTTTAACCTCTAAATCCGAGATGGCCGTTTTACATCTCGGGCAAAAGTTTATAATGCGATAGTCCCGATAGATGAGACCATTCTCATAATAACGGCAAAATGCCTCCCTTACCGCCCGGGAACAGGTTTCATCCATTGTGAAGCGCATCCTTTCCCAATCGCAGAGACAGCCTAAGGCCTTTAATTGGTTGATGATGGTCTTTTCGTATTTTTCCTTCCACTGCCAGGCTCTTTTTAAGAATCCTTCCCGGCCTAAGTCAAAACGGGTCTTGCCTTCCTTTTTTAACTCCTTTTCAATCTGATTGTGGGTGCCGATTGAGGCGTGGTCGGTTCCCGGGACCCAGAGGGTCTCAAAACCAGCCATCTTCTTCTTTCGGATAAGAATATCCTGGAGTGTATTATTTAAGGCATGCCCGATATGGAGCGAACCAGTGATATTGGGTGGTGGGATAGATATGACAAACTTTTTCTTGGTTAAATCCCCTTGGGCATGATAGTAGCGATTTTCTTCCCAGAAGGAATAGATTCTTTTCTCAATATCTTTTGGGTTATAGACCTTTTCAAATTCCATTTAGAGATTATAACAAAGAATTTAGCCTCGTCAACAATCGGCGATTAAGAAGTGGTTTAGTATATTTCATTATTGATTAACTTCGGACAATTTCTAATAGGGTGAAAGTGCCGGCGGTGAAGAGCTACTTTATTTTTCTAAGTATCTCTATTGAATGGTATTTATCGGAGGTAAATCTCAGGAAATAAATCCCGCTGGCGATTCTCTTCCCGGAATTATCCCGGCCATCCCAGATGACGGTGCCTCCATTGGACCTTCCCAGTTCAAATCTCTTTATCTTTTCTCCCAGAAGGTTATAAATTGCGATATTTACCTTATTGCCTTGCTTTGCCTGGGGTTCATATTTAATTAAGGTTCTATCCGAAAAAGGATTGGGTGAAATCTGGTAGGTGGCTAAGGGCTTTTTAAGGGTCTCGTAGGAATGAATCCCAAGTCCGGCGGAATACCAGACATCATTTTTTGGACCACCGTCATTTCCTCCCAAGAGCCAAATCTTATTCTGGAAAGCAACCAATGTGTGGCACCGCCTGGCTGACCAGGGAGCAGAGGTATTTGCTTGTGTCCAGTTCACACCATCGCTTGAATACCAGACATCATTTCTTAGACCAATCGTATCCCGGCCACCAATAACCCAAATCTTATTATCAAAGACCACCGCTGGATAACAGCCGCGTGCTGGCCAGAGAGCCGAGGGTGTTGCCAAAATCCAGTTCACCCCATCGGTTGAATACCAGACATCACTTCTTAAACTGCGGTCATTTCCTCCCAAGAGCCAAATCTTATTGTCAAAGACAACCGCACTATGACGACACCTTGGTGACCAGTTAGCCGAATCAGTCGCTAAAATCCAGTTCGCCCCATCGGTTGAATACCAGACATCATTTCTGAGAATTAAATCTTGGTCCTCGCCGCCGAGTAGCCAAATCTTATTGTTAAAAAGAACGGCCCGATGACCCCATCTTGGTGACCAAGGAGCTGAGGCGGTTGCTCTCTCCCAGTTTAAGCCATCTGCGGAATACCAGACATCGTTTCTAAATCTAACGGTATCACATCCACCGAATAGCCAAATGGTATCATTGCGGGCGACCGATGCCGGACCGTGTCGGGCGGTCCAAGGGGCCGAGGCGGTTACCTCAATCCAGTTGACACCATCGGTTGAATACCAGACATCATTCTTCCATCTATTGTCATCACCCCCGCCGAGCACCCAAATTCGGTTATTGGCTACGACCGATGTGTGTCCCCATCTTGGTGACCAACCAGCCGAATCGGTAGATTTTACCCAAGACATCTGAGCGAAAAGGGGTCCCAGTGATAAAATGATTATTATTAATAACCGTCCATTCATATTTTATTAAAAGGGGAGAAGTTAGCCGATAACACTCCGGGCAATGACAATTTTCTGAATCTCAGAGGTCCCTTCATAGATTTCCATACACTTGGCATCTCGGTAGTATCTTTCAACCGCATAGTCCTTGGTATAGCCGTAGCCGCCGTGAATCTGAACCGCATTTTTTGTTACTTCAACGGCCACCTGAGCGGCAAAGAGTTTGGACATTGCTGACTCTTTGGAAAATCTTGGCATACCCTTATCCTTACAGAATGCCGCATAGTAGACTAAAAATCTTGCCGCCTGAATTTTTGTTGCCATATCGGCCAGCATCTCCTGAATCATCTCAAATTCGTAGAGGTATTTGCCAAACTGCTTTCTTTCCTTAGAATATTGAACCGCCTTTTCAAAAGCGGCCTGGGAGATGCCAACGGCCTGGGCACCAATATCAATTCGGGAGCAGTCGAGGGTATGGAGGGCAATCTTAAAGCCTTCGCCTTCCTTACCTAAGAGATTCTCTTTTGGCACCGGGCAGTCTTCAAACACAAGTTCGCAGTTAGCGGTTGCCCGAATGCCCATCAGGTCTTCATGTTTGCCAATGGAAAATCCTTTATATCCCTTCTCGGTGATGAAGGCACAGATTCCTTTATATCCCTTGGTTTTGTCAATTGTGGCGAAGACCAGAAAGACATCAGCCGCACCGCCGTTAGTGATAAATCTTTTTGTGCCGTTGAGGATGTAGTAATCGCCTTCTAATCGGGCGGTTGTTTCCAAAGATGCCGGGTCAGAACCGACATTGGGTTCGGTTAAAGCAAAGGCACCAAGTTTTTCACCACTGGCTAAGGGCGGTAGGTAGCGTTTCTTCTGCTCTTCGGTGCCAAAGGTCAAAATGGGATAAGAGACGAGGGAATTATTCACTGCAACAATTACACCGGTTGAGGCACAGGCCTTAGAGATTTCTTCCACCGCAATCGCCAAACTAATGAAGTCCATTCCGGCACCGCCGTATTTTTCCGGGACAATCATTCCCATCAAACCAAGTTCGGCGAGTTTTTTTATGTTTTCTTTGGGGAATTCACCGGTTCGGTCGTATTCGGAAGCGACTGGTTCCAATTGCTCTTTGGCAAACTTTCTCACCATCTCTTGAATCATCTTCTGGTTTTCGGTTAATTCAAAGTTCATATTTCCTCCTCAATTATTCTATTTCCCAACCTCCTTTTTTAATAACTCCCGGGCGATTATGATTCTCATTATCTCGGATGTCCCTTCGCCAATCTCGGCAATCTTTACATCCCGATAAAATTTTTCCAGCGGCGAAGAGGTGAGAAGTCCGTTAAGACCATAAAGTCTTAAGGCCTCACTGGTTGCCCGCCAGGCGACCTCGGAGGCGAAGAGTTTTGCCTGACAGGCCTCTAAGTCAACCCTTTCTCCTTTATCTTTTAAGAAGGCCGCCTTATGGATTAAAAGCCGAGCCGCCGAAACTTGCATTGAAACATCCGAGAGCATCTTATAGACAAATTGGGACCGGGTGTTGTTTTTCTTCTCAAATTCAATAATTTTATCTAAACTCCCTTGGGCAATCCCTAAGGCAAAAGAAGCGATTGAAATTCTTCCGCCGTCCAGGGTTTCCATAAAATATTTGTAGCCTTCGCCCTCTTTCCCCAAAAGGTTTTCTTTCGGCACAAAGCAGTCCTCAAAGATTAATTCAACCGTATTTGAACCCCTCACCCCTAATTTATCTTCTTCCTTACCAATAGAAAACCCCTTTGTTCCTTTTTCTACAATAAAGATTGATATACCTTTTGTGCCAAGAGTGCGGTCTTGGGTAGCGGCGATTAAGAACACCTCAGCTAAACTCCCGGAGGTGATGAAACGTTTTGTCCCGTTTAGCATATAGCCGCCATCTTTTTTTACGGCACGGGTTTCAATTGCTGAGGCATCCGAACCGGCATTTGGTTCGGTGAGACCAAAGGCACCAATCTTTTCACCCCGACATAGGAAGGGAAGAAACTTTTTCTTCTGTTCTTCATCGCCAAATTTGAATAGGGGATAGGTGCCTAAAGAATTGTGGGCGCATAAGGTAAGACCAGTTGAAGGGCAGACGCGAGAGACCTCCTCGACAATAATTGAATAGGTTAGATAGGTTTCTCCCAAACCACCGTATTCCTTGGGATAGGTTATTCCTAAATAACCTTTTTGGGCAAGTTTCTTAAGGTTTTTTTGTAAATCTTCCCGAGAATCGCCAACGGGAATGATTTCTTTTTCGGCAAAAGAACGAACCTCTTTTTGTCGTGTCTTATAATCTATTCCGAACATTTCTTATCCGGTTAGATATACAGGTGGTCTGGGTCAACTTCTTTTCGCAGAATCTCCAATTCCTTTTCGGTCGGGGGAGCGTTTTCCTTTACTTTATCCGGGATTATCAATTCAAAATCGGTATTATTTATGACATCTTCTATCTTCACTCCGGGGTGGGTAGCGATTAGCATCATCCGTTTTGATTTCTCCTCATAACCTAAAAGGGCTAAATTGGTCACGACGCGATAGGGACCGGTATCGGGTGGTAGACCAGCCGCTTCCCGTGCCCCGGGTCCAGTAAGATAACCAGGGGTGGTGACAAAATCTATTTTCTTCACGAAGCGCTTTTTGTTATGCTCGCGCATTATGGCGATTGTCTTCCAGCAGAAAGAACCGACATCATTGGCACCACCTGAACCGGGAAGCCGAACCTTGGGGGAAAAGTAAGGACCAATTACGGTTGAGTTTAGATTTCCATACATATCAATCTGAGCGCCACCTAAAAAGCCATATTCAATAAATCCCCGCTGGGCGGTTTCCATTAAATCACAAATTCCGGTGGCGGCAATCGCCCGGTGGAAAGTTCGGGAATCACCAACACCAAGCGGTAGTTTCTCTAAACTCGCCCCAATGCCACCAAATTCAAAGACCGCAACCAAATTCGGGGCGTGAAGTTTTTTCGCCAGAGCCGCGGCCAACATCGGAATCCCGGTCCCAATAAAACAAGTCTTTTTATCTTCCATTAAACGAGCCGCAACACAGATTAAAAGTTCGGTCTCAGAGTATTGCATCTTACCTCCCTCCAATTTGTGATTCTAACCATTTTAGTCGTTCAATGCCAATGAGGTTGATATATTCCCAGTGGTTTTTGACACCGTAGATATATTTATCAAGATAGGCCTTGGTCTTCGCCGGGTCCTTGGAATCTTCAAGAAACTTTTTCAGATGTTCCTCATCCCGCCAGTAGAGATAGCACATCTCACCCGGATGACTGCCATAAGGTGCTTCCACTACTGCATCAACTAAATAATAAGGGATAATTGTTCTCTCTGGATAACGTCTTATCTCATCAGTCGGGATAATCTTTTCCGCAGAGATAATCAGTCTTTTGCAGGCACGGGCAAATTCCAAGGCAAAGCCGGAGATGCCGTCAATCTGACAATTTCCGTATTTATCCGCCCGGTGGCAGTGGATAAAACCAACATCAAGAAATAGTGCCGGGAGAAGTGCCACCTTCATACCGGTGAATGGACATTCAACAATCTTTGCCGCACTGTATTTGAAGGTATCGGTGCCAAGCATTGAGCGGGCTGGAATAAAAGGAAGACCCATCGCTGCTGCCTTAAACCGCCAGGCGATAGCGGCATTTGACCAGTCAGTTGTTTTCACCTTTCCTGATTCCACCGCCCTTCTTAAAATATTAGATATGCCATAGACCTCATAGGCGACATAGGTTATGTCAAGGGTAGAAACCAAGTCAGCCGCTAAAAGAAAATCAATTTCAATAATTCCTTGGCCAGCAACACCTAAATTCTTCTTTCCCTGTCGGATGAGTTCCCGGATTAAAGACATCGGGGCCCGGACCGTTCCGTAAAGTTCGGTTCCGATATAGTCACCGTCTTTGACAAAGGTGGCAATTGCCTCTTTCTCATCCATCACCTTCTCTTTTATACTCAGGTCTTTATTTTTATGGACCCATTCTCGGAAGCCATTCGGGTCGGGAGGTTTGTATAATTCACCGATTCCCTCTTCCACAATCTTCATAATTCCTCCTCTTATCACTTTTATTTATTATTGGCTATCCGTTTTTTATAAGAACGGGTAGCGATTACTAACCAAGGACAAAGGAGATTATATGGAAAAATTAAAAAGAGTCAAGTAAACGAGTGCGGCGAAAGAATGTTCCCATATCGTTTGTTTTAATTGTGGGGGTCTTTTTTGAATTTCTATTCTAACTTTATTACCTTTACCGTTTTCTTAAAATCAGAGGTAATTATTTGATAGAAGTATATGCCGCGCGGAAGTTTCTTGCCCTGCTCATCTGTACCATCCCAGAGGATATGGGAGACGCCAGAAATCGTAAACGATTTCACTAGTTTTCCACAGGCATTATAAATCTCTAAACTGCCTTTAATATCCAAAGGCAGTTGGTAATAGATAGTAGTTTGAGAACCAAAGGGATTGGATAGGATTCTAATTGATGGTCTTCCAGAGAGTGGTTTTGTTATCTCAAGGTCTTTAATCCCTGAGGTGGAGCGGACCCGACAGGAATCGGTCAGGTAGTTATTATTTGGGTTGAGGTCGCCATTTAATGCCGTGGTGCATTTTGTGATATGCACGCCAACCGGACGGGCAATCCAAGGAATAAAAGTGATGGTATCAGTCTCCTGAGGTAAGAGGGTAGCGGTCGTCTCGGCGAGATAAAAATTGCCAATCGTGAAGCGGCAAGGGAAGGTAGCGGTCAGATTGCCAAAGTTTTTAATCAGTGCCTTGGGTAATTGAGTTGTCCCGGAGTCAATGATACCAATCGGGGCGATGATTCCAATAACCCCAACATCAAGGTTCTTGACAAAGATTGCATCAAGGTAGAGGTCATTGCTTGGATTCACATCAACGGAAAGTTCGGTTGAACACCGAACCGGATGGTTTCCCGGGGGTAAAGTATCCGGGGGGAATGTTACTTGTAAGGCGGTCTGCGGCATATGATTTGTGATATTTACCCTTTGCTCATAACCGGCAATTTTCATCCGCACGGTATAACTTTCCGAATCGGTCCCAAAGTTATAAACGGAGCAAACCGGGGTTATCGTTGTGCCGTAGGTGATGGTATCCGGGAGGAGAAGGACGGTTACGCCGACATCCCGGACCGAGACATTTATGGTTCTTTCTTGTTTATCATTGGTCGGGACTAAATCGCCGTCAAGTTCTGTCGAACAGGATGCTACCCAGGCGCCGCGCTGATTGGCAATCCAATCCGGGAAAGCCACATATATCTTCTCGCCGGGATTATGGTTAGATATCTGCGCCACTTCGTTATAGAAGGTGCCAATCTTCATCCGCACATTATAGGTCTCTACCTCGGTTCCATAATTATTTAAGGTGCAGGCTGGAGTAATAGTTGTTCCGGAGTCTATGGTTCCGGTTGGGGAAATTAAGGCAACTACCCCGACATCGTGCATAATGGGCGGTGGTGTGAAGGCAACCGCTAAGGAGCAGTCAATCCTCCCGGCACCAAAGACGGTATCTTTTCCGGTTGCACCCAAGTCAACTATAGCATGCATTTCTAAGATAGAGTCAATCTGCCGGGGTGTAAGATAGGGATTTTTAGAAAGCATTAGGGCAACACAACCAGCAACATGGGGTGTGGCCATTGATGTGCCGGACATTGTGGTATAAGAACGGTCGCCAGAATAAGAAGTTGAGAGGATGCTTACCCCAGGGGCACAGACATCTGGGTCCATTAAATAGGGAGAATAATCATTCCAGGGCGGGATGGTATCCCAACCTCGGGTCGGACCACGGGAGGAGAAAGAGGCAATATTATCATTATTATCGGTGGCACCAATGGAAATAACGGCGGAAGGGGCACCCTGGCCAACATTCTGCGGATGGGGCCAAGGCGGTGGGCAATTTCCCGGAACCCGGAGTTTGGAAGCACCTTCATTGCCCGCGGCAACGCAGTGAGTGATACCAGCGGCCAGGATATTTTCCTCAACTTCCCGATGAAGTCTTCTTCTCGGTAGCCAGGTAGAGGTTAGACCCAATGACATCGTTATCACATCCGCCCCATTTAATGTATCCCTTGGTGGTCGGACACAGAACTGTAAACCAAACCACATGCTCTTCTCTAAGGAGGTGTCCGGATAAGGGGAGTGGACATAGACATCAACCGGAACCGACATAATTAAGGCACTGGGTGCGACCCCCATCGTATCCCTTGTGCCGTTGCCATAAGTTCCATCAGCGGATGTAATTCCAGCGCAGTGCGTGCCGTGGCCATAATAATCCAACGGTGTCAGGGTATCATAGGAAGAAGGACCGGGATGACCGAAATTCATCTGATTGGAGGCGACATTAAAACCGCACTTGGGATAGACGGTAGAAGTCCAGAGGTGATTTCGCAGGTCTTCATGGGTGTAGCGGACACCGGTATCAACGACACCAATCACAATTCCCTGTCCGGTATAGCCCTGTTTCCAGGCGCCTCGGACATTTATCCTGAGAAGATTCGGTTGGATTGATTCGGTGAAATCCCTAGGCACGACCTCTTTGATAGGTGTAAGTTCTACCGGAACCTTGGCATAAAGGACAAAGTCAATATCCGTCCGATTAGCCACTTCATAGATGACATCCGGAGTAGCTAAACAGCCTACCAAATTGACAATCCAGAGGGAGACGATATTAGAGACCTTTCCTTCTTGTTCTTTTCCCCTTAAATAGTTCAGTAGGTCGCGCTGGGTTCTTTCGGCAAAATCCATTAAGACCCTTCCGACTCTTGCCCTTCTTTGAGGTCGGGGTAGGTTTTCAATCGTTGGGTCAAGTTTTAAGGCATTTACCCTTTCCTTTAAGGCGAAGTCAACGGGAATCTTTTCGTTCGGGGATGCTTTCTCTAAGATTGAGAGGAGTTGCGGGTCAATCAAGGCAGAGAAGGAAATCCCAAAGAATAAGAGAAAAAAAGGCAGAGTTTTGATTATATGTCTCATAAATCCTCCTTAACCTAATCTTTTTGCTCTTTTTATTATACTCAGTAATTTCTCAATGTCAACTATATTATTCTTCATAGAGTAGGGCATCAAAATATTCTTTAATCAATCGGTAATATTCCCGAGGATAATTCTCTTGTAATGCCTTCAAAAGTTCTTCCTGAAGAATTCGTTTCCTTTCACCTAAATCTTTGGATAGAACCGGTCTTTCTTCAATCTTAAATTCCTTTCCCACCTCACTTTCCCTTTTTTCTTCGGTCTCTTTTTTTTGTAGGCTCCGCTCAACATCCAGTAATCTTTGGAAGACCTTCTCTTGCCTCTGGACCAACTCTCTCGTGATATTCAATTTCTCCATATCCTCTTCTATTTTCTTCATCTCTTCAATTACCCCTTCCATTGAGGAGGTTAATCCTGGTTTATCGGACAGACCTTTTATCATTTCCTCTAACCTTTCTCTTAGTGAGCGCTGGCGGCCTAAAAGTCGTTGGATATTAGCCAATTCTTCACCTGATAGCGGAGTGGGAAGTGGAATGGGCAGGCTACCCATTTCGGAGAGGAGGTCCGACATCTCTTTTAGCCCCTGGGAGAGGGCATTAAGGAAACTCTCCATTCCACCGGCCATTCCGCCCTTCTGGGAAAGTGTGAGGAGAAGAAGAATACCTTCAATTGTATTATTTATTTCCATCTTCGCCTCGGAAATCTTGGTTTCGCCTCCCTGGTAATTCTTTTCAAATAAAAAGTTTCCGGCTTCTTCTAAGGCCGAGATTGCCTTAAATAAATCATCGGCCAAGCGAGGCGAAATTGGGAGATACCGCTGAGCGAGGGCAATTATACTATCCGCGACATTTTTCACCCCTTCGGCAATGCCCCGGCTCCTATCTATTAGTTCCTTTTCATCCTTCCGCCTCTCCGTCTTCCTTTCTAATTCCTCGGTATATTCGGTAATATCACAGAGGGTTAGGGCATACCTTTGTAGTTTCTCAACAAATTCTTGCTTTTGTCTTTTCTTCATCCCCTGGGTGAGTTCTCTTAATCGCTGGCGCAGCTTAGAGAGTTGTCTCCGCAGACCTTCCGCCAACTTCTTTGCCTCACCCACTTTCCCACCTTCTATCTTTTCTTTTATCCCTTCCGCTATCTTAGAGAAAGGTTCCTTCTCTAATTCTTTCTTTATCCTTTCCATCTCTTCTTGAAATTCTTTGTCCGAGAGGTTCAACTCCTTCAACTCCTTTTCCCAGGATTTCAGTGCCTCAACAATCGCCTTTTCCCTTTCGGCTAATTTTTCTTGGGCAATCTTATTAAAGTCTCCTTCAATATCCTTTTGTTCCTTTTCAATCTCGGTTAACTTTTTTTCCAGTTCTTTCAATTTCGCCTCTTCCTGCAACCGCTTTAAGATTTCAATGGCTCGGGCTAACTGTTTCTTCAATTCATCACTAGTCAGTTTCATCTTCTGGAGGATTGGGGCGAGGTCTTCTTTCTTCTGGGTTAATGCCTCCCGTAATTTAGCAATCGCCTCCTTTAATTCCTGAGGGAGTATCTGGGCGAGGAGGGTTTCTAATTCTTCCAATTTCTCCATCGTTTCTCGGTCATAGGCGGCACTTTGTAAAAGTTCCTCCATTGTGGCTTTTACCTCTTCCCGTAACTTCTTCAGGACAGAGAGTATCTCTTCTTTTTTCCCTAAGGTTGATGCCAACGCCTTCTTTTCTTCCCAGGAGAGTTTTCTCTCTCTCTTGAGGTTGGCGATGATATTTTCAATATCCTCGGAGACCTTTTCCGATTCCCGGAGTTGCGACGAGAGAGAAGATTTTATCTCTTCTCTCTTTTCTACGGTTTGGGAATAGATTTCGGTTAGAGTAGGAAATCTTAATTTATATTCTGGCGATTTAGAGAATTTTGGTCCATAAGGGTCGTTATCATAGATGACCGCGTGATAATTGATTTCATCGCCGGGTAGGAGTCGCCATTTGGTCAAGTCCCAAATAAAAGTTAAGGTATCAGACTTTTTAACAGACCTTTGCCAATAGACTTTTGTTTGCTCTCCACTATCCGTTTTCCGCTGAGCAAAGATTGAGATTTCTTTAATCCCGAAGTCATCTAATCCATAAAGCAGTAATAAAATCTTCATTGTTTCGGGGATGTCCATATCCCGACCGGGGAGGAGAAACCGCACAAAGGGGTTTTCATCCGGGATATAATTTATTTTTATCGGATAAACCTTCTCATTACCTTGGGCGGCAGTGAGTCTTAGGGAGATTAATGTATCCCCTAATGCCTTAAAGGAAAAGGCGAAACTATCACCTTCGGTCAACGACTCCCGGAGTACGCTCCACTGACAACTAATATTGCTCCTGGCGGTCACTCTTATCTCGCTTCCCTTTAGACAACTAATCTCTTTGGGAAATTCAATTCTTGACGGCGGCAGGGATGTGTAAGAGGGTGGAATGATGAGGCAATTGAGCGAGAGTAATTCCAGGGGATAGATGAATCTTATGAAACCGATGGATGAAGAACGGTTAAGAAGTGATATATAGTAGGCGACTTCTTTTTGGGGATAAAATTTATATTCGGTAAAATTCTTCTGAAACTTTAATTTATATCTTACCTCTCGTTGTTCACCGCTCAATTCTCTAAGAAAGAGGTTGCCCGATTTAATTATGTAGGGTGAAACAATTCGGATATTTAATTTTACCTCTTTATCGGGTAAGGTGAAGACTTCTTTTGGCTCACTGATAATTTCTATCGGGATTTTGTCCGGGAAAAAGAGGGTATAGAAAGCGAAGGCAAACGACCGGGGGAAGAGGGCGTAATAAAGAAAGCAAAGAACGATGGAACTGGACAAAAAACTTAGGCACTTCTTTAAGAGCCGGCGGTTGACAATCTGATTGAGGGGCAAATCTTTAATTTTTTTTTGAGCATCGGTAATTGCCGCGGCGACTAATTGGAGAGAATAGTTTTCCTTAGCCTTCTGTAGTCTTTCATAATCTTCGGCGAGAGATAGAGCCGGTGTTAATCTCCCCTTGATTGCCGGAAACTTCATCTCTAAGAGGGCTCCGGTTTTAAGCCGCGAATAGTCCTGAAAGAAAGGGAAGAATTTCCACTCCTTTCTCAAATAAAGGAGAAGTAAGATAAGAAGCGTGGTGAATAATAGAAAGAAAGGAAGAGTATCTTTATTAATTAAGATGAGAAAGATGATTATCAGGAAACCAAGCAAAAAGAGGAAAAAGGAAAAGAGGTCATTGATTAACCTTTTCTTGGTTAATTTATTTATAATATTAAGGAGCGTCATTTCTCTTCATATTTGGGAAGTCCGACTTCCTTAGATTTAAACTATTCATCCCTGTTTTTATCCGTGGCAATCTTTTTCGGTGGTATCATCTTTTCCGCCGCCTCAAAAATTTTATACCCTCATTTGCCAGGTCATCTTTTATCTCCTTAATCTTATCTCTAATTTTTGCCGCCTTCTCAAATTCCAGGTTCTCAACCGCCTGCTTCATCTCTCTCTGCAATATTTCTAAGAGTTTTATCTTATCCTCTTCACTTATCTCGGCAATATCCTTTTCATAATCAGGTTTGGCATCAGCCACAACCGTTGTCCGGAGAACCTGCTCATAGGACTTCTCAATGCTCTTCGGAGTGATGCCGTGCCGCTTATTATATTCTATCTGTTTTTTCCGGCGCCTTTCGGTCTCTTTTAGGGCAACTTTAATTGCCGAGGTGATATTATCGGCATAGATTATTACTTCGCCCTGGACATTTCGTGCGGCGCGGCCGGCGGTCTGGATTAAAGAGCGGGCATCCCTTAAAAATCCTTCTTTATCACCATCCAGAATTGCTACCAAGGAGACCTCAGGTAAATCCAGTCCTTCTCTTAAAAGATTTATCCCGACTAAACAGTCAAACTTACCGAGGCGCAACTCTCGCAAAATTTCTACCCTTTCAATCGGGTCAATCTCGGAATGAAGGTATTTTACCTTGATGCCCATCTCCGAGAGATAATCGGCGGTCTCTTCGGCTAACCTTTTAGTTAAGGTTGTTACTAAGACCCGCTCCTTTTTTTCAACCCTTTTTTTAATCTCGCCCAGCAGGTCATCAATCTGTCCCTGGACCGGTCGGATGCTCATCTTCGGGTCAATTAGACCGGTCGGTCGAACAATCTGCTCAGCAATGTATCCTTTTGAGACGGTAATTTCATAATCACCCGGGGTAGCGGAGGTGAAGATTACTTGATTAATTAGGGATTCAAATTCTTCAAACTTCAAGGGTCGGTTATCCAGACAGGAGGGCAGTCGGAACCCATATTCAACTAAGACCTCCTTTCTTGCCCGGTCCCCCCGATACATTCCGTAGATTTGCGGGATTGTAACATGGGACTCATCAATTATCATTAAATAATCTTCGGGGAAGTAATCTAATAGGCAATAAGGTCTGGTTCCGGGTTCGCGACCGGAAAGGTGTCGGGAATAATTTTCTATCCCCGGGCAGTAGCCAAATTCCCGCATCATCTCAATATCAAATCTGGTTCTTTGGGCTAACCGCTGGGCCTCCAGGAGTCTCCCGGATTTCTTTAATTCGGTCAATCTCTCTTCCAACTCCTGTTCAATTGATTCAATGGCCATTTCCAGGCGAGATTTATTGGTCACGAAGTATTTCGCTGGATAGATGACGACCTTTTCTCTGGTCTCCAATGTATCACCCTGCAAGATGTCAAATATTTTTATTGCATCAATTCTATCGCCGTCAAAGTTTATTCTCACTCCATAATCACGGTGCGAGGGGTGAATCTCTACGACATCACCCCTGACCCGGAAGGTTGACCGCTTCAACTCTAAATCATTTCTTGAATATTGGAGATTCACTAATCTTTCCAGGAGTTCTTCCCGGGTAATCTCCTTGGTTAAATCAATGGGGAAGAGTGATTCCTTAAATTCCCAGGGTTCACCCAAATTATAGATGCAGGAGACCGAGGCGACAATAATCACATCCCTTCTTTCAATTAACGATGAGGTGGCACAGAGCCGGAGTTTTTCAATCTCCTCATTGATTGAGGCGTCTTTTTCAATGTATAAGTCCATTTCCGGGACATAGGCCTCGGGCTGATAATAGTCATAATAAGAGATAAAATATTCCACGGCATTTTCCGGGAAGAACTGCTTGAATTCGCCGTAGAGTTGAGCGGCCAGGGTTTTGTTATGGGAGATGACAATCGTTGGTTTTTGAATATTAGCAATCACATTGGCAATCGTGAATGTCTTTCCGGAACCGGTGACACCGAGTAGGGTTGAGAACTTATTGCCGGTCTTAACCCATTCGGTCAATTCGGCAATCGCCTGGGGCTGGTCCCCGGTTGGCTTAAATGGTGCCTTCAGTTTGAATTCCATCATTAAATTATAAAACCGAAATAGAATTAAGTCAACCCTTGACTTTTTTCTCTTTTTGGGTATAATTAAGAAGATGGGAGAGGACCGGAGAGATGAGCCAGGATTTTATAAATTCTTTTGGCTATCTTGGTCGGTCATTTTGGGTAAGGAGGTATTATGCTAATCTTATTCTTTTTTAGTCTGATGCAGTTTTTACCGAATGTCCAGCCACCCAATTTAACACCGGACTATCTCTATATTACCCATGATACCGGAAACTGTAAACTCTCACTCTGTTCTTATGGGCATATCGGTTACACCAGTTCTACTGGAGGCCAAGGCGAAGGTTTTAAGTATCCGAAAACCAGCGCTAGCTGGCTCTTCTTTGGTGGATTGGCAATTGGCAATTCTCAAATCTATGTCGCTGATGCCTTCTTTGGCACCGGATCGACAGTTTCAAGGGACTTTCAAATCATTAACGAACTTGACCGTTTCTACCGCCTGGGACTGCAAGAATACAAAATGGTAATTAATGACAACAACCATCCAACACCCAAGAATATAAAGGTTGAGCAATATAGTGTGGCAACTCCTGACCCGCGCTATGACGATGGGGTAATAATTGAATATGTCTTCACCAATACCGGCACATCTCTGGTTGAGAATCTATACGCGGGTATCTTTATGGATTGGGATATGGGTACATATACATCTAACTGGGCAGAAGCCGATACAATAAGAAGGGTGGTCTGGATGCGCCAGTCAGGAACCGAGAACCCAACGGTTGGGACAAAAATCCTTTTCCCCAATTCCTGGGCAAACCTCTTCTGCACCGACCATGCTATCTATGTCTATCCGGTCAGTGGGATGCTTGATGCGACAAAATATGATATTATGTCCGGAGCAATTCGGAAGTATATCGCCGACCGAAACGCTGACTGGTCAACCTGTGCCTCGGTTGGTCCTTTTTCCCTGGCACCCGGGCAAAGTTATAAGTGTGCCTTTGCCATCCTTGGTGGAACCAGTCTCGCCAATTTCTATGAAAATTGTGATTCAATCCAGTCTTTCTACAATCAGTATTTAGGTCCGCGTAATGTCGGTGTGACGAAGATTGTAGAGCCAACCGGGATGAAAGAGTTCAATACCCCGGTTATTCCGGCCTGCTCGGTCTATAACTACGAAAACCGAATTGAAAGTTATACGGTCAGGATGAAGATTGGTATCCATTATGATAGTGCAGTCAGTGTCTTTGGTCATAATCCAAAAGAGTATCTTTATATCACATTTCCGGAATGGAAAGCTGGTCCGATAGGAATGCGTGTGGTCTCCTGTTCAACCGAAGTCCCTGGTGATGTTGACCCAACAAATGATAAGAAGACCGGAACGGTAAAGGTTACCAGTCCACCCGGTCCAATGAAGGATGTCGGTGTAACGAAAATTATCGCCCCACCATTAACTGTTGACTCCGGAACCGAGGTGATACCGGCCTGTTCGGTCTTTAATTTTGGGACGACAACTGAGAGTTATCAGGTGAGGATGAAGATTGGCAATTTCTATGACAGCACAGTCAGTGTCTCTGACCACACCCAGGGCGAATATCGTTATATCACCTTTCCTAGTTGGCTTGCCCAAGAAAAGGGAACTCATACTGTCTCCTGCTCAACCGAACTTACTGATGATATGTATTCC
>CAYRLZ010000009.1:0-12226 GCA_964425275.1 uncultured bacterium
AGTAGAGCTATTCTACCCAAACCACGGGAAAAAGAGAAGACATGGGTAGCATCCAATATTCTTAACCTGCCCTTCCCATAGCCTAACTTTAACGCCTTCTTAATGAAGGTCTCAAAGATTTCTTTGAAACCATCTTCCCCAAATCTTTTTCTAAACTTCACCAATGTGGTATCGTCCGGGACATTATCAGCAATATCCAGACCGCAAAACCACTTAAATAGAACATTAAAGCAGACCGTCACATCACAAAGGTTGTAGAGATATTCTAAAAGAAGCATCTTCAATTTGACCCTCGGGTAGGATGGTCGACCAAAATCTAATGAGTAATAGACCTTCACATCCTTCTCCACCTCAACAAGAATTTTATCGACCAGGGGTTTCAGTTTCACTAAGGGGTGGTTAGGAAATTTTTCAAGGATAGTCTTATAAACCCAATTATCGCTAAAAATTGAACAACCTTACGACTTTTTCAGAGCTCTCATACGGAATGTTTTGAACAAATTACCCAGACTACAGAAACCTGCTACCAGGATTTATTATGGCAACATATTAAGACGACTAATCCGATAGAGTCATCATTTGCTTTAATTAAGGCGAGGAGAATAAGGGGCATTCAATTTTCCCCAAACATTGACAAGAATTCATCTAAAGAAAGACGCCTTCCTTGTCCTTATTAATTACTCCTTTGGACCTTAGAGGATAGACTATGGAAATTTTACTCCTTGTCGGAGAATTCATAACGGGCGCCGAATTTTTCATTCTCCCAGACTTCGCAAGCCCTTATCGGATACCGCTCTTGCACTTTTTGATAAATCCAAAAGGCAAGGTTTTCGGCGGTGGGATTAAAATCAAATACTTCGTTCAGATTTTTATGGTCGGGTAAGATTTTATCCAGATATCTTTCTATCTCTTTAAAGTCATAGCAAAAACCTTTCTTGGGCAATCTCTCAACTACCACCTCAACTTCAATTAGGTAATTATGACCGTGGATTTCTTCGCACCTCCCTTTATATTCTCTCAGGTAGTGAGCCGCGGAAAAATGCTTCCTAATTTTTAAGATATGCATATCTAATTTTAAGGAATAAATCAATTAAGTCAACTTAGGAAAGGCGAGCATTTTTAGGATTTGGGTAGTTGATTTTTTCTTATTTTTGAGTAAGATTTCTTATGAGCAAAAAATCACTCTCTGAAGTCTTTGGTGGTCTAATTCTCCTTGCCCTGGGTATTACTTTCCTCTTAGAAGTAAACTATATTATACCATCAGGAAAGTGGTGGGTGTATTTCTTAATTGCCCTAGGGGGAATTTTTCTCCTTGACGCCTTTCTCCGGAGCCGCTTCTTACGCGATAATTTCTTCGGCGGTCGTTTTTTTACCGCCATAATTCTCTTACTGATTGGTTTCAGCCTCCTATTCCATTTAAAATACTGGTGGCCATTTATTCTAATTGTCATCGGTGTCCTTATCACCTTAAAGGGACTTTTGCCCAAGAAGTTGTCCGCCGAGGAAAAAAAGGACAATAATTAAAGACGACCTTTGGGTTTGAAGAGAAATCTGAGACGAAAAAAGATAAACCGAGACCACTCCGTAGTCGTAGGTGGGAGAATAGAACTCCCCGTTGGAGCCGGAACTTGACACAAAGAAAAAATAAAATATAATTAACTATGACCCAAAGATACAGACCAAATAATCCAAATCGGCGTGTTGAGTTAATGAACCGAGCGATTGAGTTAAATCTTTCCCAGCCTAATGGACCCAGGACCCAGATTATTAAGATTAAAGTTAACCGAAAAATAATTACTCGCTTTTGAAAAAAGAGAAAGGGACTATCTTTTTCGTGGAGGACGAAGAGGATATTCGGAAACTTGTTGCCCTCCATCTTAAAGAAGCCGGCTATGATGTCTATCAGTTTGGCACCGGAGAAGAGATGCTTTCCTTCCTTTATCGGAAATTACCCGACCTGTTCATTATTGATATCCTCCTTCCCGGAATTGATGGGTTTGAGCTGACAAAAGAGTTAAGGTATCGGTCGGAGACGAAGTCAATCCCAATAATTATCCTTACCTGCAAGGGTGAAGAAAGTGAGCGGGTATTAGGTTTAGAGTTAGGGGCAGATGATTACATCACGAAACCTTTTTCTTTAAGAGAGCTTTCGGCCCGAGTAAAGGCCATCTTGCGGCGCCAGCGAAAATTTCCAACCGGGGAAATCTTAAAAAGTGGTGATTTGGTTTTGGAGCCAGAATCTTTCACTCTCCGATGGAAAGGAGAGGAAGTAAGTTTGACGACAACCGAATTTAAAATTTTAAGACTGCTTCTGGCAAATAAGGGGAAGGTCTTAAACCGGGAGGCGATAATTACCGGGACCTACGGTTATAATAAACCAATAATTGACCGAACGATTGATGTCCATATTAGAAATCTCCGGAAGAAATTAGGCAAAGTGGGAGAAAGAATTGAATCAATAAGAGGTGTTGGTTATAAGTTTCGTTCCGATTGATGACCAGAAAAGAAGCTTTTTTTCTTTTGGCATTAGGTAGCTCCCTCCTCTTTTCTATTCTCCTTTTTTTATGGACCTTGCTTAATCACCAGCGGGTGAAGTCGGCTCTCCGGGAAGAAGTTATTGCTCAGGCTTTATTAATTCGGGATAATCTAAAAATTGTCGAAAACCGCTTTCCCCGAGAAGAGATTTTGAATCTAATAAATCGGTTGAATCGGGATTCCCTAAAAGTTACTTTAATTCCTAAACCCATCTCCTCCTGTACCTTTATGCAAAAAAGATTTCCCAATGACCCGAAAACTTGGTTGGTGGCGGCCGTTCCGGTATCTTTAAGGAATTTTTCCGGTCAATTAGAAATTGCCCGACCTTTTACCTATTCCCGCCCACCCTTTTTTACTTATCTCTTCATCTTTTTTGTCGTTACAATTATTGGGGCCTTTCTTCTCTCCTATTTTTCCGGAAAGACCTTGAGGCAATTTATTTTTACCTTCCGGGGGGAAAGGAATACCTGGCAGAAATTCCTTAATGCCCCGGAGGAGGTTGGGGAGATTGCCCGCATCGCCTGGGAAAAGGAAGAAAGGCGCGAAGAGACAATTGGTAAACTAAAAGAGAAGGAGCAAAGCCTTACCGCCCTGATTGCCATTATAAAAGACCCTTGTTTTATTTTGGATGAGAAACGTTCTTTTCTTTATGCTAATCCCAGTTTTTTGCGGTTATGTGGGGTTGATGAATCATCCCTTCTTTCCCGGTCGGCACTTACTCTATTCTTAAAAAAAGGGGAGGTGGAGAAATTTATTGACCTGGTTTGGCAAAGGGGTGAGGTTTCCGACTATGAGGTGGATTTAGAAGGCGAAGTCTACTCGGCACAGGGTAAGACCTTTTCTCTGGAGGGAAAGGGAACGAGGGTCGTTTGTGTTCTTAATAAGATTACCGAGAAGAAGCGCTGGGAGAAGATAAAGCAGGAGTTAGTTACCGCCATTGCCCACGAGTTGAAAACTCCCTTGACGGCAATCAAAGGGGCGGTAGAAACTTTGGGCATCCGGATAAAGGGTAAGAGTCGGCAATTTTTGTCCCTGATTAACGGTCAGACGGAGCGATTGACCGAGATTGTGAATAACCTTTTAACCCTTTCTCGTCTGGAGGAGATGGAAAAGGGGCTTCCGGCATTAAATATTACCGATGTGAATCTGAAGGCGATATTAAAGAATGTTTTTAACCTTTTCGCTCTGGCTTGTAAAAAGAAGCGGATTCGGGCAAAACTAATTCTACCAAGAGAGGACTTGGTCGTGAAAGGGGATGCCTACTTTTTAGAACAGGCATTTATCAATCTGATGGATAACGCGGTAAAATATACGGAAAAAGGGAAGATTGAAATTAAGTTAATTCGGGGTTTAGATTATGTGGAGGTTTCATTCTCCGATACCGGGATTGGTATTCCATCGGAGGATTTGGATAAGATTTTTGAAAGGTTTTATGTGGTAGATAAATCCCGTTCCCAGAAATTTGGGGGGAGTGGTCTGGGGCTAGCAATTGTGAAACATATCGTTAACCTTCACAAAGGAAGGATTGAGGCGAAAAGTGAGTTGGGGAAAGGTTCAACCTTTACTGTATTTTTGCCCCGAAGTTAAATTCTGCTCTCTTCCCCAATGGCGTTTAGGGCGGCCCCAAGGGCACCAAGAATTTGTGGTTCCTCAGGAACGAATATCTCTTTTCCCAGCCTTGCTTTTAGACAAGAGAGAATGCAGCGGTTCTTTGCCACCCCACCGCCAAAGACAATTTTCTCTTCAAAACCGATACTACCAATTAAGGCAAAGACCCGATTGACAACCGCTTGATGGAGCCCCAAGGCGATATTTTTGGGGTCTTCACCATGAGCAATTAGAGAGACAACTTCTGATTCAGCAAAGACCGTGCACATCGCATTTAGGGTTAAAGAAGTCTTTGCCTCTAACGCCGATTGCCAAAATTCCTCAATCGTATAACCAAGGGTGTGAGCCATAACTTCTAAGAACTTTCCGGTTCCAGCAGCACAGCGGTCATTCATCACAAAGTCTAGAACCTTCCCCTTTTCTATTTTGATTATCTTGCTATCCTGACCACCAATGTCAATTACCGTTCGGCAACCAGGAAAGTAAAAATTTGCCCCTAAGGCATAGGCCTTAATCTCAGTAATTACCGGACAATCTATTTCTTTTTGGAGGAGGTGACGACCGTAACCCGTAGCGACGATTTTGTCAAATGAGATAGACTGGAGGAGTTTCTTGGCCTTCTGTAGTGGGTCAATACCGGTATCAATAATTTGATAACCGCAAAGATTTCTCCCCTCCAAGACGACAATCTTTATTGTCCGGGAACCAATATCAATCCCAGCGGTCTTGACCACTTACTTTTATCTTAACCTTTCTAAGAACGCCTCAATTCTGGTGCGGAGTGGACCAATATCCTCCTCAGAATAATCGGTCTCAATTTTTAATGCTGGGATATTCACTGATTTTAAGGCAGCGTCAACCCGAATCGCCTCAATATTATAGCCGTGGCAGTATTGGAGAACATACTGAACAACACCATCCACCTTATATTCCTGTGCCTTATTTACAACTCCTTCAATTCTTTCCTGATTGGGTGTAAAACAGGCGCAGTTTATCTTTAAGTAGCGGTCAGCAATCGCGTTAACCTGAGCGGTGAGGTCTTCCGTCGTCTCTTCAATTAGGTTCTCAAAATAACGACTGCCGGTGCAAGTTTCATCGGTAACGATGCAGGCGCCAGCATTTTCAATCAAAGAGTGGATTTTCCAATTCCCAATCACCGCCGGACAGCCTGAAACCATAATCCTTTTTACCCCCTTAGGAAAAGGCGAAATACCCTTTTTCATCCTTTCTTCTAATTCGGCGTTTAAGCGATTGAGATTGGTCGTAAAACGAATTGGGTCGTCAATCAGTGCTACCTGCATAACTAATAGGGCATCAAGACCACTGATTGGTGGTGGGTCAGATTTTCTTAATTCGGCTAATTTTAATAGTGCCTTTCTTTTCTCATTCATTACCTTTATCGCCTGAGTTAAATTTCTACTCTCTAATTTATTCCCGGAAAGTTCTTCCATCTTCTTCTGGAATTCGGCTACCGCCTGACGCCACAGCTCAATATCAATCGGCTCTTTTTTCTGGGGAACTTCCATCACATGGAAATTGACCTTTCCGGCCAAAATCTCCCAAGTCTTCTTTTTACCATCACAAGTTGTTTCACCAACCGCCATATTTTTAATCGGGGCATAAGGACAGGTTTTGGAAAAGGCTAATCCCAAGGTTGATTTGATTAGAGGGCAGATAGCGCGGGGGAAAAGGCTCTCGGCATAAGGAATGGAAAATTGGGTTCCACCACAGAGGGCAACCGGGATAACATCAACCGCTAAGGCAATCTCCTCCGGGACATAGATGCAGAAGGTGCCAATCATCTTTTTCCCTTTATTTTTGGCATCAATAATCTCTTTCACCCTTCCGCCATGGGATTCGTGAACCATATTGTCAAAATATTTCATCCCTTCGGGTCTTTTCTTCTGGGCGCCAACCGTTTCTTGATAGGTTCGGCTTATTGATTTCAGGAGGTCATTATGGAGATTGACATCAAGACCTAAATCCTGCCACATCTTTTCGTATTGGTTCATTGTTCCTCCTTGATTTTATTTTTGGGATTAGATGAAAGGGATGAGTAAGAAGTTTTTTCTCTTTGGACACCCGGCCCAAAATGAAACTTTTCATCTCTTTCTCATCCCAGTTTGTTTCATTATTATTTTATATTATATTATTTTTCGGGATTAGTCAAGATGCCGAGGGAAGGAATTAGGTAAGGTAAATGAATTTTACTTTTCTTTGGGAAGATGTTCGTAGCGCAAAAATAGCCTCTTTCCATTTTTAAGCCTTAATTCTTAACCAAAAATTAACATTCTCTTTATACGCTCTTAACCAATCTTACTTATAATAATAGTTATGATATATAATAAAAAAGGAGCGGATATGCTAAACAAATACTTTGCCTTATTCTTTGCCTTTATTTTGCTCTTTCTCCCGTCTCGAATTTTTGCCGGTGAGACGGAAATTCAAATGACGCAGTGGATTCGCTACACCCATGCCTACCAAAAAGACACGGCCAAGACGACCCTCACGAAATCCGAATTCTCTCTGGAACGGGGCTACCTCCGTCTGAATTATAAGTATAATGATAATTGGCGCATTTACTTTACCTCAGACATCTACACCTCTACTAAATTCCCGGAGGTCGCCGGATTAAAAATTAAGGATGCCTATCTGAGAATCGCTAACTTTCTTCTACCCAATTTGGATTTAAACATTGGACTCCAAAAGACTTATTTCAGCCGAATTCACGATTGGGAATATCTGACCGTAGAGAAGGCTTACACCGATAAAAACAAGATTGTCGCCTCGGCGGATTACGGTGTCTCCCTTACCGGGATTCTTCCTAAGACTTTTGGCCAATACCAGTTCGGTTTATACAATGGGGAGGGTTATAATAAAGTTCCGGTAAATACGACGCCCAGTGTTCTTGGTGATTTAAGGCTCGTTCCTTTTAGTGGACTCGTAATTGGTGGTTCGATCCTTTACGAAAAGGAAAACCGAACCCGTTTTAAGTATTCGCCCAAACCTCCAGCCGATACGCTCAGCGAGAATTCCTTCGGTTTAGCCCCCTTTGCCCGGCTTACCTTCGGCGATATCCGATTAGAGGGGGAATATATTCTCTACCGGTTTGACCGACTGCATCACGATACGACGGGCGGAACTCTTGTTGAGAAAAAGAAGCAATACGAACTCGGAGGTTTTTATCTGATGCCGGTGTTGAGTATCAGACCGCTGAAACTGGAACTTTTAGGACGCTTTGACCTCTTCCAACAGAAGGAAGATGGCAAAAAGAACGAAAAGAAAAGTTCCTGGCTGGCAATTGCCGGGGTTAACTATTATCCCTTGGGCAAGGATGTCGTCTTCCAGTTTAATTGGCAAAGGGAGAGGTATGTTGACAAGAAAGTGCCAGGAACGGATATCTTCTATTTCCAAGTGAAAGGGACTTGGAAAAAATTATTTTCCGAGTAAAATGGAGGGTAACATGAAAAGACTTTTTTCACTATTTTTAAGTATCGCCTTGCTTCTCTCCGCCAAGGAGATAATCGTTAAGGGTTCGGACACGATGGTTAACTTAGTTCAGCAGTTGGCGGAGGGGTATACAGCGGCACACCCGGATGCGACGATTTCGGTCATCGGTGGTGGCTCGGGCGTTGGAATTACTTCTCTTATTGAAAAGGAGGTGGATATTGCTAACTCTTCGCGCGAGATAAAGGATAAAGAGATTATCACGGCAAAAGAGAAAGGGGTTAATCTCTACAAAATACCGATCGGGATCGACCTGTTGTGTGTGATCGTTAACGAAAAAAATCCGGTAACGAAACTGACTATCTCCCAATTAGGAAAGATCTACAAAGGGAAAATTAAGAATTGGCAGGAGGTTGGAGGAGAGAAGAGACCAATTTCTCTCTACGGTCGGCAACCGGCTTCCGGAACCTATGTCTTCTTCCGCGAGATGGCGGTGAAAGGAGAATACTCGCCAAGGATGCAACAGATGGCGGGGACGGCGCAGATTGTTGATGCGGTAAGTAATGATATTAATGGGATTGGCTATGTCGGATTGGGCTATGTGCGAGGGCAGAAGGGAATAAAGGTTGTGGCGCTGGCGCAAGATGAAAAAGGTTCTTACATTTCGCCTTTGGATGAAAAGAAGTTGAAAGAATATCCTCTCGCTCGTTTCTTATATCAGATTACCAATGGGAAACCGAAAGGAGAGGCGAAAAGATTCATTGAGTGGGAACTTTCCGAAGCCGGGCAAAAGATTTTAGAAGAGGTTGGTTTTTTGCCCCTACCCGAAGAGACGCGGAGCGAGGTTTTGGCGAAATTGAAATAGATGCGGAAGATAAGAGACCGGTTAGGGAAAGTCCTCTTCCTTCTTCTTGCGCTAATTAGTGGTTCGGTTCTTATCGGCATCCTACTCCTTCTGGGGGTTTATGGGCTAAGGACCTTTGCCGAAGTGAGGTTTTTTGATTTCCTTTTCGGGACGGTCTGGAACCCGGATGCCTACGGTCAACCTCAGTATGGTCTTATGCCCAATCTTTGGGGAACCTTTCTGACAACTTTTCTTGCTTTTCTCATTGCCTTGCCTTCCGGAATTTTATCCGCCCTTTTCCTCTCGGAGGCAATTAGCGGTCGATGGCGAATTATAATAAAGACGGTGGTGGAACTTTTTGCCGGTTTTCCCTCGGTGGTGATTGGTTTTTTGGGGCTGACAATCGTTGCGCCTTTAATCAGTAGATTATTTAACGTTCCTTCCGGAATGGGGGTCTTAAATGCCAGTCTAATTCTTGCCTTGATGGCTTTGCCGACGATCATTACTATTTCCGACGACGCCTTGCGGGCGGTGCCTGCCACCTTTCGAGAAGCCAGTTATGCCCTAGGGGTATCTAAATGGCAGACAAGTGTTAAGGTTGTTTTACCAGCAGCGAGATTCGGGGTAATGGCGGCGAGTTTATTGGGTTTTGGTCGGGCGGTTGGTGAGACGATGGCGGTTTTAATGGTGGCCGGGAATGCTCCAATTATTGCTAAGTCTTTGTTTGATCCCACCCGCACGATCACAACGACGATTGCCATTGAATTGGGGGAGGTTCCTTCTAATACCACCCATTTCTTTGCCCTCTTCACCTTAGGGTTAGTGCTCTTTCTTATCTCTTTAGCGGTCAACTTCTTATCAATAATTATCCAAAAGAAGGAGAGAGAGGTTCTCCTGTGAGAAGGATTGGGGGAGTGCGGACAAATTTCGGATTTGTTATCTCCGCCCTCCCCCTCTTTCTTTTTTTGTTGATTATCATCTATGCCTTCTTCTACCTCTTGCAAAATGGGATAAGGGTTCTCAGTTGGGAGTTTTTGACATCATTTCCGAAAAAGGGGATGACCGAAGGTGGGATATTACCAGCGGTGATTGGCACAATCTATGTAACATTTATTTCTTTGTTTTTTGCGGTGCCGATTGGTGTTGCCTCAGGAATATATCTTTCGGAATATGCCCCGGATAATTTCTTTGTTAAGTTCATTCGGATCTCAGGGAGGAGTTTAGCCGGCATCCCTTCGATTGTTTATGGATTGTTCGGGGTGGCATTTTTCGTCCGGACCTTAGGTATTGGTATGTCAATTTTAGCCAGTGGTTTAACCCTTTCCCTGCTTGCTTTACCGGTGATAATTACGACAACCGAAGAGGCAATGCGAGCGGTGCCCGTTTCCTTTCGCGAAGGTGCTTTGGCCTTAGGGGCGACAAAGTGGGAGACAATAAGATTTCAGGTTTTGCCCTATGCCTTTCCGGGGATCTTAACCGGCGTCCTTCTCTCTTTTGCCCGGGCTTGTGGGGAGACCGCACCCATACTTTTTACCGGGGTGACATTCTACTTAAAGTATCTACCGAAAACACCATTAAGTAAATTTATGGCGCTTCCCTATCATCTCTTCATTCTTTCCACTCAACACGAGGGTATTCTTAAAGTTAGACCGTTAGCCTTTGGCACAGCGATTGTTCTTCTATTTCTTGTTCTTTCTTTTTCGGCTTTAGCGTTCTATTTTCGGAAGAGAATGTTAAAGAGGGAATGGTAGGATGGAAAACAAGATAAAAGTCGCCAATCTTTCCCTCTGGTTTGGCGAGCGGCAGATATTAAAGGGGATAAATCTCAATATCCCCCCAAAAGCGGTCACCGCGATTATGGGACCTTCTGGTTGTGGCAAATCTACGCTTCTCCGTTGTCTAAATCGGTTGAATGACCTAATTCCCAATACGATAATCAAGGGGGAGGTTTTGATTGATGGGAAGAATATCTATGACCCGGATGTTGATATTATCGAGTTGCGGAAGAAGGTGGGGATGGTTTTTCAGAAACCTAACCCCTTTCCAAAATCAATTTACGAAAATATCGCCTTTGGTTTGCGGATTCATCGAATGGGAAACATTAAAGAGCGGGTAGAAAAATCTCTTTTGGCGGCTAACCTCTATGATGAGGTGAGGGATAAATTACACGAGAACGCCTTAAAACTTTCTGGTGGTCAGCAGCAACGTCTTTGTCTTGCCCGCTGTTTGGCGGTGGAGCCGGAGATAATCCTTCTGGATGAGCCAGCGTCGGCCTTAGACCCAATTGCAGCAAGAAAGTTAGAGGAATTACTCGGTAAGTTAAAAGAAGAATATACGATTGTGATTGTGACCCATAATATGCAACAGGCGGCAAGGGTTTCAGATTATTGCGCCTTCCTCTGGTTAGGTGAGATAGTAGAATTTGGTAAAACCGAGGATGTCTTCACCAAGCCTAAGGATAAAAGAACTGAGGATTTTCTGGTCGGGAAATATGGGTAGGATAGTTGACAGGCTTTTTTGAAGCTGTAAGATGGAATTGAAATTATGACCTTAGAAGAAATGATTAATGATTTGAAAGAGAAGTTATTAAAATCGGCAATCTTGGTCCAAGGAATGGTAGAAAAGAGCATCAAGTCCCTATTGGAGCGGGATGAGAAATTAGCGCGGGAGGTGATTGAGGTTGAAGAAAAGATGGCGAATGAGAATGAGATGGCGATTGAAGATGAGGCAATAAAAATTATTGCCCTCCATCAACCCGAAGCCACTCCTTTGCGCACCTTAATAATGATTATTAAAATAAATAATGATCTGGAAAGAATCGGCGACCACGCGGTTAATATTTCCGAAGCCGCTCTTTCTCTTATCCCCAAACCTTATGTGAAAAGATTGATTGATATACCCCGAATGGCCGAGATGGCGATAGGGATGTTAAAGGATAGTTTAACCGCCTTTTTAGAAGGGAACAGTAATTTAGCCCGAGATATCTGCCAAAGAGACGATGAGGTTGATGGGATTCGCGACCAAATTTTTCGCGAACTTTTGACCTTTATGATTTCCGACCCAAAGACGATTGAACGAAGTCTACTTCTCATCCTAATTACTCGGAATTTAGAGCGGATTGCGGATTTAGCCACCAATATCGCCGAAGATGTAATCTTTATCACCGAAGGTGAGGTAATAAAACACGGACGAGGGATAAAGGAGAGGGAAGGTCTTTAACCCAACTTACTGCCGGAGAGAGGTTTTGTCACTTCTTTCAATTTATAATTTTTAAAATCTTTTTCTCGTGGTGCAAAAATAACTTGCCGGTTAGATAACCCAAGAACCAGCCAAATAAGACATCCGAGGGGTAATGCTCTCCGGAATAGACCCGGGAGAACCCAACCAAAAAGGAGAAGGTATAAAGAGGGATTTTTAGTTTCGGGTATTTACTGCTGTAAATTACCGCTAAGGTCATACTCTGGGCGGAATGGGTGGAAGGGAAAGAGGAATCCCAACGGGATGATTCCCTTTTTGGTCTCTGCCGGTTGCCGATTACCTTTAAGGAGGTGGAGAGAAAAGCAACGCTCGTAGTGGAGAGAAGGGCAATTTTACCGACATCCCTTTCTTTCTTTTCCCCGAGGGAGAAGAGAAAAAAATGGGCGGTAAAAAGGGAGGATTGGGTGGAAAGGATTTCGATTCCGGTATTCAAATAATCAAATGCGGGAGATTTTAAATCCGAATGGAGGTAATTAAAGACTTTGGTATCTAGGTTAAAGAAGAGGAAGAAGAGAATCATAAGAAGATGGTTCG
>CAYRLZ010000010.1:0-16086 GCA_964425275.1 uncultured bacterium
TTTTTACTCTATATTTATAGAAGCAGAAAGATGCTCTTTGAAAATTCGGTAAGTCTTCCTGCCTCTGTCCGCGGAAGCGGGCAAATCCCGGGCAGGAAAGGGGGTGAGAGATATGGCGAGAGATACTTATCGCCGAATCCAGAAATACGAGGCGAAGTTAGACCCGGAGATAATTAAGAAGCGGTTTGAGGTTCAGAAGCAAGCAATGGTTGAACAGGAGGCCGGTATCTTTGCTGAGTTGGTCTCAATTGAAGAGGCGGCCAAGACGATTCTTGATGCCGAGGGAGTGCCGATTAGTATTTATCCGATGTATCTTTGTTATGTTAGGGAGATATGGCGGTTGCAGAAGAATTATGGCGGTGATGTCTTATATGATGAGGTGCGCGTGGCGGAGGCGAAGTGGGTATCACGGGCCCTTTCGGCTACGGTCTTAGAGCGGTTAAGGGTGGATATCTTTGGTATCACGCTACCACCCGCTCCATAAAAAGAGACGGCGGGCAAGGCGCCACCCGCCGGTAAAAATTAGCAAAGAACCAGCGGAGTAATCTCTTTAATCAACCTTCTGAAGACCCTAAAGATTTTAATACTTTTTGCCAACAACGAAGAACGGACTTGGGAGATTGGGATAGATTTTTACCGTTGATTGTTTAGTATTAAGGGTCGGAATATTGTTTCTAAAACCCGGTATCTAGTGTGACTTGAAGAGATTCTTAGTTAAAAAACCCGAGATTATGTTAAATAAAAGAATTGAACAGAGGAAGATTTTAGTATTAGGAAATTAGGTTATCATCGTTTCACCCGGGGCCTCGCAGGTTTCCGAGGTATGTTTATCTAACCAGTCCAACAGTTCGCTCAAGCGTGCCCAGGCAAGGCAGATGACAGTATCCGCCGCGCCGTAATATATTCGGATTGTCTCGCCGTCCGGCTCAAGAACACCGCCACAGGGAAAGACCACCGCATTCACATCGCCTACCCTTTCGTAATCCATCATCGGTCCAAAAATCCATTCGGTTCCCCGGCGGGCACACCACCAAGGCTTATTTAAATCCAAGAGGGCAAGACCAATTCGGTAAATTGAGCCATTTGGTGTTTCTTTCACTCCATGATAGAACATAAGCCAGCCGTGCGGGGTTTCAATTGGTGGTAAAGCAAGACCAACCCGACTGGCATCCCACCAGGCCCCTTGTCTTGCCGGCAGAACCAAGTGATGCCCACCCCAGTGAATCAAATCCGGGGATTGGGAGATGTAAATGTGAGCTCCTAACCAGGTTGTTGGTCGGTGAATCATTAACCAATAGCCGTTAAATCTTCTGGGCAATAGCGCGGCGTCTTTATCGGCCGGAGGCATTACGACTCCCAACCGCTCAAAATCCTTAAAATCTTTGGTCAAGGCGAGTGCGACCGCTGGACCGGCGCGCGAATAAGCGGTATAGGTTATGGCATATTTCTTTAACTCCTCAACCCAAGTGATGCGCGGGTCCTCAATTCCCCATAACTCCTCCGGATGTCTTATCGGGTCCGGACTAAAAGTTGGGATTGGGTCAATTTCCCAATTATCCACCCCGTTCTTTGACCGAGCAACGCAGAGATGGGAAATTCCCCGACGGTCTTCCACGCGGCAGAGAAGAAGGGTTACACCATCCGGTAAAAGTACTGCGCCCGGATTGAAGACGGAATTGACCGGATAGGGCCAATCCTTAGCGGTAAGGATTGGATTTTTTTCGTACCGCCGAAGTAAAGGGTAAGAATCACTACTCATTATCCATTTATTTTTGGTTGGCTGGTGACTGCGCCGTGCGCATTGTGAGGAGCGCCGCAAGAAAGGAGAGGGTGGCTTCGGCTCCCTCATTTCCGTTAACCCCGTCGGGATGGAGTCCATCGTGACAACCCCCAGTGAAATAATCATACAATGGTAAACCCAGGTCGTTTCGACCCAAAAACCATTCAAAAGCTCGGCGCATCTCCTCTCGCCAGCGCGGCTCGTGGGTCGCAAGATATGCCTGATAACAGGCCTCAATCGTGCAATGAGCCTCAATCGGTTGTTGGTCAAACCGCGCCCGCGGAGTATTACGGCGCCACCCAAGATTAGCGATTGGCACAAAATGCCCCTCTTCCGCAGTCTGCACCTTTATCAGCCAGTTTAAGGATTCCAGCCCTGATTCAACTAATTCCGGACGATGCAAATCTCGCCCAACCGCAATCAATGCCTCACTCAGCCGGGCATTGGCATAAGCAAGCATCGGTTCAAACCATCGCCAGTCCTCACTCCGATTGGACTTATATAACTGATAGAGTCGTTCGGCAAGTAGTTCTTTAAAACGGCGGGCATTACTATCACCCGGAAATCGCTGGGTATAGAAACACAATCCAAGAATAGTATAAGCCCAGGCCCGGGGACTGGTAAAAAGCTCAACAGCGGTTAGACCGGATGAGAAGAGATTCATCGTTAAGGCAATAATCCCCTCTTCATTACTGGCACTTACCGCATAACCCAATGCCCAGAGTGCTCGGCCCTGAGAGTCTTCTGACCCGGCACCCTCCAGCCAACGTCGGTCATAAGAAAGAAAGTTGCGAAAGCGACCATTCTGTCGGTTGAAGGCGAAATCAACAAAAGCCAGATACCGACGAATCAACCGGTTGATGAGTATCTTATCTACTTCCTGCTCCCTGGCCCTTAGAGCGACTAAAAGCGCCCGGGCATTATCATCGGTCGTATAACCTTCATTTAGGTTTGGCACAATGCGGCGGGCATGCTGAAGGATACCCGTGTCATCGGTCAGGGTCAAAAGATGATTGAGATTCAATTCCGGTAAGTCAATATCTAATGGGTCAGAACTTCCGGCCAGTTGATAAAGAATCGCTGGACCGGATCTTCGCTCTTCTGCGGCTCTTTGAAAGACATCAAGATATGTCCGCGCCACTTCCTTCCAAATCATTTTCCGACCAAAGGCATAGGCGCGTTTGCGCATCTGATGCCGTTCTGCCTCCTCTTTGAATAAATGAATTATTGTCTCGGCAAGGGTAACAGAGTTCCGAAACGGCACCAACCGACCGCGACCATCAGCCAACATCTCTTCGGCATACCAGTAGGGAGTGGAGACGACCGCCTTGCCCACGCCCATTGAATAGGCTAAGGTGCCGGAGACAATCTGTTGGGGATTGAGATAAGGGGTGACATAGATATCAGCCGACCCAAGAAACCGGCACAACTCCTCTAAACTGACAAATCGGTTATGGAAAATGATGTGCTGGGTGACATTAACCTCCCTTGCCCGGCGCTGGAGGCTAAGCCGATATTCTTCACCGTACTCTCGCTTCACATTGGGATGGGTAATACCAAGCACAATATAGACGACATCAGGAAAATTCTTAACGATTATGGGGAGGGCATCAATCATATACTCAATCCCCTTATTAGGCGAGAGAAGCCCAAAGGTTAAAATCACCCGACGCCCTTCAACACCAAACAAATCCTTATAATAGTTTGGGTCAACAAAAGGCATATCCGGAATACCGTGATGGATGAAATCAATCTTTTCCCCCGGGACTTGATAAACCTCTTTTAATATTTGGATTGCCTTTTCACTCATCACTACCACTCGTTCCGAAAGTCGGCAGATTTCCTCAAGAACCTGACGTTGATGTTCATCCGGTGACAAAAGAACCGAATGGAGGGTAGTAACTAAGGGCATTCGCAGACGACGCAAGGCAACGAGAATATGACTCCCAGCCGGACCACCAAAGATTCCATATTCGTGCTGAAGACAAACTAAATCCACCCGGGTCATATTCAGAAACTCGGCCATCTGTCGGTAATAATCCTGGTTATTCTGGATTACTTCAAACCGCACCCTTTCCGGATACGGATAACCTTCCGGGGTGTCATTTACGGCCACAACCAAACAATCCAATTCCGATGCCTCCTGAGCTACCGACTCACACAAGTCAGAGGTAAAGGTAGCGATGCCACAGCGCCGTGGTAGATAATTTCCAATAAAGGCAATTTTATTAAATGGATATTTTCTCCGCATCGCAATTATCTATAATAGTCAAAAATCGGCTGGAGTCAAGGTCTAATGTTTTCATTGGTCGCTTGACAAAATGGTCTTTTTGCGTTAAATTAAAGAAGATGAGGGTAAATTTTTATGAGAAAAATAAACTGCTTGGTTTGCTGATTGTCCAGAGATAAACAGGAGGGTTTATGGAAAAGGAATTGGTTGCCTTAGCCTTGGATGTAATTGAAAGGGAAGGTGCTTCTTACGGTGACTGTCGATTTGTCCGGATTGAAGAGGAGACGATTCATATGGAAAACGGTCGGATTGATACCCTGCGCCGCGACGAAGACCAGGGAGTTGGTATCCGGGTGATAAAAGATGGTGCCTGGGGATTTGCCGCCACTGCAAAATTGACCAAAGAGGATATAGAGAGAACCGCAAAGTTGGCAATAAAGGTTGCCAATGCCTCAAAGCGACTAAAAAATAAAGATGTCGTCCTCGCCCCGACCGAAAAGGTGGCGGATACTTATTGCACACCTTTCACCTCCGACCCATTTCTTATTCCTCTCACAAAGAAGATTGACCTGCTTCTTAGTTGTGATACAATTATGAGAAAGGTGAAGGGGATAAAGCAGAGGCGCGGTGAGTTATATTTCTATAAGAAGTTCCAAATCTTTGCCTCAACCGAAGATTCCCTCATTGAGCAGACAATTTATCATACCGGGGGTTATATTGAAGCCTTAGCGGTAAAAGGAAATGTCACCGGTCAACGTTCTTATCCGGGGATGCGCGGGCATTACAAAAGTGCCGGCTATGAGTTTATTGAATCCCTGAAATTTACGGATAACGCCCAGAGGGTTGCCGAAGAGGCGGTCGCCTTAACTACTGCCCGGGAATGTCCGGAAATGACGACAACGGTTATCCTGGATGGTTCAATGGTGGCGATTCAAATTCACGAAACCGTAGGACATCCGACCGAACTTGACCGAGTCTTAGGAACCGAGGTCAGTCTTGCTGGAACCAGTCATCTCACCCCGGATAAAAGAGGGAATTTTAAGTTCGGAAGTGAAATCGTAACGATTTCGGCGGACGCCACAATTCCTGGGGGACTTGGCACGTTCGGTTACGACGATGAGGGAACAAAGGCCTCTGTCTCTTATTTAATAAAAGACGGCATCTTTACTGGCTACTTAACCTCCCGGGAGACCGCCGCGGTCTTTCAGGAGAAGAGTAACGGAACGATGCGAGCGCAATCCTTTGGATTTATTCCCTTAATTAGAATGACTAATATCAACCTCCTACCCCAAAAAGGAAAATTAGAAGAGATAATTGCCGATACTAAGGAAGGAATCTATTTTGAATCCGCCGGTTCGCCCAGTATTGACGACAAGCGGTTAAATTATCACATCTCTTCGGAAATCGGCTGGCTAATAAAGAACGGCAAAAAGACCGAAATCATCCGAAGACCTGCTTATTCTGGTATCTCTTATGAGATATGGCGGAACTGTGATGCAATCTGTGGTCCAGAAGAATGGGAGGTTTGGGGTGTGCCTAACTGCGGTAAAGGTGACCCCACACAGATTGCTCATGTCGGACACGGTGCAAGTCCGGCCCGATTCCGAAATGTCAAGGTGGGAAAGTAAATCATAAGGAGGAGAAATGATTGATAAGACGAAGACAAAGGAATATTTAGATTTGATTATTAAGATGAAAGATATTGAGGCAATTGAAGGTGGTCTCTTCTATTCGGAAAAGGGGACAACCCGTTTCGCCAACTCAATAATTCATCAGAATATGGTGGTTGAAGACCCCTGGCTCTGGATAAGGGGGGTTGATAAAAAGCGGGTCTGTGGCGTTTCCACCAAAGATTTCCGAAAAGAAGGGATTGAAAGAGCCTTAGGAAAACTTAAAGAAGCCATCAAGGAAGTAAGACCGGATAAAGACTTTCCGGGTCTACCGAAACGACCAAAGGGATTTCGCCTTAAAAAGACCGCCGAACCAGAATTTATTGACCCGGAACAAAGAGGTGAGGCGGTAGCCAAGATGGTGAAGGTTTGTAAGAAATACCATCTTAATGCCTTCGGCGTTCTCCATAGCACCCGTCTCGCCTTAGGTGTGGCAAACTCTAACGGTATATTTAACTACGGAACAAATGGGATAAATTTTGTCTCAATTACCGCAATGGGAAATGGGGCATCGGGTTATGCGGTTGATACCAAAAGTCATTTTAACGATATTGATTTTGTCAATCTGGCCGAGATTGCTTGCGAAAAGGCCCTCCTTTCTAAAAACCCAAGAGAAATTGAGCCCGGGAAGTATACCGTCCTTTTAGAAGAACCAGCGGTTGGTGAGATGCTAATGTTCTTAGCTTGGCTGGAATTTGGTGCCAAGCGCTTCCGAGAGAAATCCTCTATCCTATCCAAAAGGATTGGAAAGTATATTACCGGAAAGAATATCACCCTCTATGATGACTTTCGCCATCCGGAGATGATTGGTTTTTCTTTTGATTTTGAAGGCTATCCCAAAAGTGCTGTAGATTTGATAAAGAATGGAAAGGCTAAGGGAGTGGTTTTAGACTCCTTTTATGCGAGACTCTTAAAGAAGAAAAATACCGGCCATGCCCTACCTCAGCCATCTTCCGGCGGACCAATTCCCATCAATCTAATAATGAAAAATGGGGAAGAGAAAAAGGAAGAGATGCTTAAAGAAATTGACAAGGGAATCTTGGTGACCCGATTCTGGTATGTGCGCGTCGTTGACCCGGATAAGACGCTAATCACCGGAATGACCCGGGACGGAACCTTCTTTATTGAAAAAGGGAAAATCGCCTATCCAATTAAGAATATGCGCTTCACAATCAATATTTACGAAACACTCTCTCGGGTGAGAAAAATTTCCCAGGAACGAAAACTTTATGGCGAGGATATTTTCTTTCTTCTTGCACCAGCGCTTCTAATTGATGAGTTCAACTTTGCCTCCAAAACCGAATACTAATCAAAGATTTAGGAGTTGACTTTTCTCTTAAATTGGCTATAATAAAAGTTAAACTTTGGGACTTTTGGGGAGCTTGAGGATAAAGTAATAAACTGGCTCCTGGATAAATAATAAAAAGGGTAAAGATTATCCTTGACATTTTGGAAATTTGCGTTATAATATATAAAGATAAGAAGAAAACAGATGGTAAAACGAAATTTTTGGGTCCTCCCTAATCACAAAGATTTGGCTAAGGTAATAAAATGAGGTGAAAAGAAACGAGGACACAAGATTACACGAATTGGAATATTTTGTTTACATCTTTTTTCCGAGGAGAAAATATGGAAATTGAAGAATTAAAAAAGAAGAAGGTTACAGAACTCTATGAGATTGCCAAATCCTTAGGGATTGCTGACTTCAAGGAGAAAAAGAAGCAGGAACTGGTTCTTTCGATACTGGAGGCGGAAAAGAAAGAAACCGGCGGTGAAGAAGGGATGATTGCTGTTTCCGGTGTCTTGGAGGTCTTAGATGATGGTTATGGTTTTCTCCGTTCCCCGGAAAACAGTTACTTAAAGAGCCCAAATGACATTTATGTTTCGCCTTCCCAGATTAAAAAATTTCGTCTTCAGACCGGAGATACCATAAGAGGTTACGCCCGCCCGCCCAAAAACAATGAACGTTATTACGCCCTAATGAAAATTGAAACCGTCCAGGACGCACCGCTCGAACATCTATTGGAAAGAATTCCTTTTGAAGAACTAACTCCCCTTTATCCCCAGGAAAGGATAAACTTGGAATTACCGGAGTTGAATGACTATTCTTTAAGAATAATCAACCTCTTCATCCCGATTGGTAAAGGACAGCGTGGTTTAATCGTATCACCACCCCGGGCTGGAAAGACGGTCCTTTTGCAAAAAATCGGCAATGCGATTGTTAAGAACCATCCCGAAATTTATCTCATCATCCTTTTGATTGACGAAAGACCGGAAGAGGTTACGGATATGGAGCGGTCGGTGAAGGCCCATGAAATCATCTCCTCCACTTTTGACGAAGTTCCCGAACGTCATGTTGAAGTAGTGGATATGGTTTTAGAAAAGGCCAAGAGACTGGTGGAATCAAAGAGGGATGTCGTAATTCTTCTTGACTCAATTACCCGAATGGCGCGAGCGCATAACTTAGTTGTCCCCCATTCCGGCCGAACCCTTTCCGGTGGTCTTGATTCCAACGCCTTACAAAAACCAAAGAAGTTCTTCGGTGCAGCTCGGAATATTGAAGAAGGGGGAAGTCTCACAGTGATTGCTACCGCTTTGATTGAAACCGGTTCGCGGATGGATGATGTCATCTTTGAAGAGTTTAAGGGAACCGGCAATATGGAGTTGGTGCTTGACCGAAAACTGGCCGAAAGGCGAATCTTCCCGGCAATTGACCTCCAGAAATCCGGGACCAGAAAAGAAGAAATGCTTTTGTCGGAATTAGAGTTGAATCGGGTGTGGATTTTGAGAAGGATGCTCTCGGATATGACCCCGGTGGAGATGATGGAATTCATCCAAGACCGGATGAAACAGACCAAAAATAACCTGGAATTTTTAGAATCAATGTCTGAGAAATGAGGTTACAAAATGAAAAAGGGCATCCATCCCCAATATGTTGATTGTCTAATCACCTGCGCCTGTGGTAATACCCTACAAACCCGGGCGACCCGACCCAAAATAACAGTTGAAATCTGTTCCAAGTGTCATCCCCTCTTTACCGGGAAGCATAAATTAGTTGATACCGCCGGGCAGATTGAAAAGTTCCGTCGGAAATATACTAAAAAGGCACAGAAGTAGTCAGTCCTCCACTGGTGACGAACTATACCCAGAGCAAACTATGGGCAAAAAATTAAAGGAACTACACAGCCGCCTTCAATCCCTAAAGGAGTTTCTTTGACATAGAAGGTAAAGAAAGAGAAATTCGGGAACTGCAAAAAAAGGTCGAAAAGGAAGACCTTTATTCCCGCGGGGAAGAGGGGGTAAAAATTTTCATCAGACTTAACAAACTAAAAAACGACCTCAGACTTTTCTCGGAATTACAGAAGGAATTGCAAGATTTAGAGGAACTCTCCGGTGTATTTGCTGAGGAGTCACCCGAATTTTCTTCTTATCTGACCGAAGTAGAAAAAAAGGTCAATGACTTTGAGATATCGGCTTTATTCAAAGAAGAAGATACAAAAAATTGTCTAATGTCAATTCATCCCGGGGCTGGCGGTTTAGAATCCTGCGACTGGGCTGAGATGCTTTTAAGGATGTATGTAAGGTTTATCGAAAAAAAGAAAGGGCTTAATTATAAAATCTTAGACCTGCGCCCCAACGAAGGCGGCGGTATTAAAGAAGCGGTTCTGGAGATTACCGGTAAGAATGCCTACGGTCTTTTCAAATCCGAGACCGGTATCCACCGGTTAGTGCGGATTTCACCTTTTGATGCGGCCGGACGGCGCCATACTTCTTTCGCCTCAGTTTTTGTCTTACCCGAAATACCAGAAGTTGAGGTAAAGATTGACGAAAAAGATTTAAAAATCGAAACCTTCCGTGCCTCCGGACATGGTGGACAACATGTGAATAAGGCGGCAACTGCGATAAGAATAACTCACATCCCCACCGGAATCCAGGCCTCCTGTCAGGAGGAACGGTCCCAATATTTGAATAAACTGAATGCCCTGAAGATATTGCGTGCCCGGTTATATAATTATTACGAGAACCAGAAGAAAAAAGAGATGGCGAAATACGAGGCGAAAAAGACCGACATTGCTTGGGGACATCAGATACGGAGTTATATTTTATTTCCCTATCGGTTAGTAAAAGACCACCGCACGGCTTACCAAACCCATAAAGTAGAAGAAGTCCTTGACGGCGCGATTGAGGAATTCATTTACGCCTACCTTAGAAACCAAGCTCAAAAGAGCTCAAGGCTTAAAGGACAAAACTCAAAGCTGTCTTAAGTTCGACGTTTTTATATGGAAGAAATTGGGAAGGTGAGAAAGATTGAAGGACAAAGGGCATTGGTTGAAATAAGACCAACTTCCCTCTGCGGGAGTTGCCAACAAAAAGGAGGGTGTGCAATTTTTTCCTCTGGCGTCAAAGTAATTGAGGCAAAGAATTTTATTCAAGCAAAAGAGGGTGATTTAGTAAAAGTGGCATTAGAATCGAATAAAGAAATTCTCTCTTCTCTTATCCTTTTTGGACTACCGGTCTTATTTTTAATTCTTGGCGTTATTTTCGGTATTTCCGTAATGAAAGGTATTTATTCCCACCCCAACCGTCATAGCCAGATTTACCCCTTTATTTTTGGTCTTTGTGGTTTCATCCTGGCTTTTTTAATTTTAAGGGTATTAAATAATCTTTTCATAAGGAGAGGTTTCTTTTTACCGAAGGTTGTTAAAATAGAAAAAGGAGGAAACCTATGATAAAGATAAACCAAGCAATAGCCTATATATTCATTTTAGGAGCGTTTATGGGATTAAAATCACAAGGTTTAGAAAAGGGAACGGTTAATTACTGGAAAGGCGGGACTTTTTCCCAACCGAATATTGATACCCGCCAATTAAAAGAAGGGGTCATTCGCGCGAAGGTTGACAGAAAATGGCAGAATTTCTTCATTCGGGAACTACCCGATGGATTTAAAAAATGGAACCAGAGAAAACGTTTAGAAATGATTAAAAATCTTAAAGAAGGGAAACCACCTACTCTTACTGGGCCTCATTCAGGAATGGTTGCCAGTTATGGTAGCAAAAGAAAGGATAGTCAGTTTTCAATAAACTGTGCGGTTAAGGGAATCGGTCTTCTACCAAAAGAGGGGAAGTTAGACGAGATAATCGCCCTTATGAGAGGCACATTTAATGACTCACTGGATAAGAAGTTAGATATCCTGGAAAGTCTCTACAAAAGAGAGACGGAGATTTTTGATTGGACGAAACAGACATCCCTGGAGTTATATACCACTCCGGAATTTGAGACTCATACCTTCTTGAATGTGATGGCAAATCCGGCGGTGGCCATCGTATTTTTAGACTTCCCCTCTTATGAGTTAAAGGCGATAACCCAATTTCTCCACCCGGGCAATGAGGCACTTACCCCTTATGAGAAGAAGGTATGTGATTATCTGAACCTCGTTCATGACTACTTCCATGGCGAATCTCCTCGGAAATCAATCGGTGTTATCTATCACATAATTGAAGTCTTTGATAATACCCCGGGCCAGGCGCGCGGAAAAAGGGTCATTCCACCAATTGGCAAATAACTAAGGGTAATGATTGACCAAAAGCCCAATGAGATTTATTCACTTACCCGGGCTTCGGAATTAAAATCATTACCCTTAACCGATAACGAATTAATCCGCAGGACCCAGAAGGGTGATGAATTGGCCTTTGCTGAACTAATTCGCCGCTACGAAAAAAGGGTCTTTAATCTTGCCTATCGGTTTCTCCGTAATGAAGAAGACGCGGCTGATGTCCTGCAAGAGACATTCTTACGTGCCTTCCGTCATATTAGAAAATTTAAGGAAAAATCAAGTTTTTACACTTGGCTCTATCGGATTACCCTTAATTGTGCACTTCGGAAATTGCAAAAGAAAAAAAAGGATAGTCTTAATATCCCGATTGAAAGTATTGAATTAAGTCGGGGCGAATTAGGGATACCGGATTATTACGATACCCCGGAATCGGAGTGGAAGCGGCGAAAAATTAGAGAGGCGGTTAATCTTGCCTTATCGGAATTACCCGAGGAATGGCGCTCGGTTATTGTCTTAAGGGATATGGAAGGGCTTTCTAATAAAGAAGTCGCCAAGATACTAAAACTTTCGGTGGCGGCGGTTAAGTCAAGACTCCACCGGGGGAGGATTTTTTTACGAAGCCAGTTAGCCCAAAAATTGAATGTCGGCGATTCCGGACTAATAAGTGAGAGCCAAACCGCAAAGCAAAAATCCATAAATTGACCGCAGTCGTTTTAGACCTTATTGGTCAGGGATAAGAAAATGCGCCACCGATTTACCTGTGAAGATATACTCTCTCTCCTCTTTGAATATCTTGACCAAGAAATTGAAGAGGAGGTGATATATTCAATTGAGAGCCATCGTAGTTCCTGTCCCTACTGTTCAAAAGTGATAAGAACCTACCGCTTAATAATCCAGTGCTTAAAAGATACCGAAGATAAAGATGTTCCCGAATCGGTCCATAAAAGTTTATTAAAGATTATCCTCCGGGAATTCCAAGAATAACTCTTTTTAGGAATCAGAAATAAAAAACGAGGGGAGGTTCTCTTTTTAACTACCGACCAAAATTAGCCATCGCTGATTCTCGTTGATTTTTCCCCTAACTTGACGAAATCAAAATTTAAGGTATAATATTATTATATAATGTTGATTCCAAATTCCTGGCGAAATTGCATTACAGCGATTTTGCAGCGACCTTCCTCGGTTCTGGTCATTGGCGAAGGAACTTCGGGTAAGACCTCCTTTGTCACCGCTCTGGCCCAAGAAGGGTTTCGGCAAGGTCTCAAAGTAGCCGTTCTGGATATGGATATCGGCCAATCAAACATTGGACCGCCAACAACGATGGGTTTAGGTTACATAAAAACCGATTTCCATTTTTTATCGGAAATCCCAGCGGCCCATATTTATTTTGTTGGGCACACCTCACCGATTGGTAAGGAGATAATCTTTGCCGAAGGACTAAAAAATCTCATTCCCCGCATTGAAAAAGTTGACCTTGCCGTTGTGGAATCGGTTGCCTTCTTTAAGGACCTTGACTTTCGGAACAAAATGCTTGCCTTTGAGACAGAGATAATCCGTCCTTATTATATTGTCGTCCTAAAGGAACATACACTTTACCAAGAGAAAAAGACCCCGGAAGGAGGAATTGTCTTCTCTCTGCCGGCTTTAGTCAGACGCATCAAAAGGAATTTAGGCCAGCGGAAAAGATTCCGCGTCGAATCGTGGAAGAGATACCTTAGGGAGGGGAGAACATACTCAGCAATAATCCCGGACAATAAATCTTATTCACCGTCCGAGGTTATTGGTTTACCAGTTGGCATTACTGATAATAAAGGAAACCATTTAGCGGTCGGTATCGTCTACAATGCCACTGACTCGTCTTTCTCAATCTTTGCCCCCCCCTTAGTAAAAAAGGGAGTCGGGAGCCGAACATCTCGGATTGGTCCTCCTCGTTTTTCGGTAATTATGGGTGAGGTTAAAGTAGAAGGCAAAGTACTGAATTTTATTAAAGCACAGGTAAAAGAGCCGTGATTTATAGATGGATTTTAAGGGAGAAATTATGATTAAAAGATTTAAGGTTCTTTTTACCACAAGCCTCCTTGTCACATCATTTTGGGCCAGCGGCAAGGAAATGAAGTTAATAATAAAAGACTTTTCTTATTCTTCGTTTACCCTACAAGTTACTCTTCCTCCTCCGGAAATCCAAACTATTAGCACACCTTATGGCAATTTTTCTGAAATTATGCTTCCGGTATCCGGTCGGAGTACCGAAGAGGGAAGACCACTTCTGCCCGTAATTCGGGAATTCGTTGAAATTCCAGAAGGTGCTAATGTTGAAGTTATCATTAAAAATTTTAAGAAGGAGGAGATAAAATTACCTTTTCCGGTCTTTCCACTGCAACCACCCATTCCCAAAACCGGACCACCACCGGCTTGGCAAGAAGATGTCGTTTTCTATTCCCAGGACATTTTCTTCCCAGAAGAATTGGCCAAGATTCAGGCTCTGGGTTATATCCGTTCGCGTCGGGTTTGTGTCTTGGAAGTCTTTCCGGTAAGATATAATCCAAAGAGAGAAATTCTTGAATACTATTCCGATATTGAATTGTTGATAAAAACCCCAGGCGGCGATAGAGAAAAGACCCAAGAGAAATTATACCTTGGCTATTCCTTACCTTTTGAGAAACGACTTTCGGATTTGATATTAAATTACCGTTATTATTCTATTGATCCACCGCCCTTACCGATTGGCTATCTCATTATTGTTCCAGATGAATGGTATAGTAATATTTTACCCTTAGCCCAGTGGCGATTAAAAAAAGGTTATAAGACCTGGGTGAAGACACTCTCCGAGGTTGGAGGCGGACAGGCAAACACCGTTCGGAATTATATCCTTAATGCCTATAATAATTGGCCGGTAAGGCCAACCTATGTCCTTTTGGTTGGCGATGTTGATAGGATTGGCTACTTTACCGGTCAAGGCACGGGTTCGCCACCCACCGATTTGAACTTCTCCTTGATGAATCCGGATGACTACTGGCCGGATATTGATGTTTCCCGTCTTTCGGTTGCCAACGCCGCGCAATTGGATTCTTTCGTCCAGAAGGTTATAAAATATGAGAGGAACGAATGGATTACAACCCGGGAATGGCTAAAAAAATCTTACTTCATTGCCTCCAATGACAGAAATTACCATCAGGTAGCGGAAGCTACCCATAGATATTGTATGCAGGCGCAGAGAAGATACGGAGTAATATGCGATTCCTTATTCTTATATTATAATTCGGGAACTCCTGTGCCTGAAGCAATAAATGGCGGCCGGGCCTGGGTGACCTATTCCGGACATGGCAATACAGATAGATGGGCGGACAATAACTTCACTTCGGCTAATGTGCGACAACTGACTAACTTAGATAAGGTCCCTCTGGTTGGGACATATGCCTGCCTTTCCGGTGATTACACCTCTTCTTCTACCCCGGAATGTTTCTCAGAGACCTGGATAAGAGTTGGTTGGCGCGGGGCAATTGGACATTATGCCTCAACGGTCCTCTCTTATTGGACCGAAGACGATACATTTCAGCGGAGGGTCTTTGATGCAGCGATGGATTCTAACTTCTTCTGGGCAATGGGAATGGTCAATAAGGCTAAACTTACTTATTTCCGGCAGATGGGGAATATCCCTATGACCCGAAGGTATTTTGAGATGTATAACCTAATGGGTGATGGGGCAATTGATATTTACTGGGATGTGCCGCAGACAATTCAAGTCTCTCATCCCTTAGTAATTCCGGTTGACTCCTCTCAACTGACAGTTCTCGTTCAGAAACAGGGGCAACCAGTAGTTGGCGCTTTGGTTTGTGCCTTGGCTAAGAATGATACCTCATCCCATCGCTTTGCTTACACCAATGCCTCCGGTCAGGTGCAATTAAATCTCTCTATCCAACAACCAGACAGTGTCTATATTACAGTAAGCGGACATAATTTAGAAACCTATCTCGGTGCTTGTATCGCGGCACCAATGAACCGACCTTATATTACCCATCTGAAACATCTAATTGATGATGCTTCACCCCGGGGCAATGGTGACGGTATTCCTAACCCCGGTGAAGAGTTAGAGATTCCGCTCTGGGTGAAAAACTGGGGGAATGTGGCCGCCCAAGGAGTAAGGGGAAAATTCTTTACCCGCGACGGGCAGGCACATTCTTCTGATACAATAAAGAACTTCGGCACAATACCAGCTTTTGATTCTGCCTTTACCGGTAATGATGGATATAATCTCCGGATTAATCTTGGGTTGCCGAATGGATATGTTATCCCCTGTAGTTTAATCTGCAAGGACTCCCAGGACTCAACCTGGGTTTCCCCACTCTCATTAACGGTTGGCACACCAGTCTTTATCTATTGTAGTTTATTAGTGAGTGATTCCCATACCCGGCGACCAAACGGACGAATTGACCCGGGTGAAGAGACCTTCCTCCGGGTAGGAATTAAAAATACCGGTTTAGGACACGGCTATAATGTGCGAACTATCTTAAGAGCCTACGATACCCTTTTCTTTGTTTGGGACTCGGTGGGTAATTACGGATTTATTCCCAAAGATTCAATTGGCATGAATACCCAGGACCGATTTATGATTTATGCCCACCATCGCCTGCGTCCGGAGACAAGAGTTCCCTGCACCCTATTTCTTGTCGCGGACGGTGGATATAGCCAGAAATTAGGCTTCCAAATTCCCGTTGGTCTATTGACAATCTCTGACCCAATTCCTGATGGCACCCCTATTTTCTATTGCGCCTATGATGATATTGATACCTTTTATCTTCAGCGACCGGTCTATAACTGGATTGAATTAAGAAATCGTGGCACCCAATTGCCA
>CAYRLZ010000011.1:0-6481 GCA_964425275.1 uncultured bacterium
GTACCGCCATTTTAATCTGCCATCAGGTGAAAGGGCATAAAGACAACTATCATCAGAGCCAAAATAGATTGTCCCATCAGCACCAAGCGCCGGAGAAAACCACACCCAATTGCCAGTCTGGTACCGCCATTTTACTGTCCCTGGTGCACCATAATCCTGTCCATTTATTAAACCGATAAAAAGACCAAACAATATCAGACTAAAAATTCTCCTTTTTCCCATAATACCTCCAATTCACCTAATCCTTCCAGTCCTTATCTCTTTGGTCTTAAAAATTGGAACTCTCATCTCACCCCCTTTACCCGATATCTTCCCGCCTCGGTTAGATTGAGTAGGATAAGGGCAAAGATTACTGCAAATAAAAAACACTTCTTCATAAAGCCTCCTTTCCCTTATTTAAAATCATGCTTGTTTTTAATAATGGCGTTCTCAAAAACCTCCTTTTTAATCTCTATATCCAGAATCTTTACCCAGAAATTTAAGACCTTTTTCCACCACCGACCCCTTCCTGGATTAGCCACAACCTCTTTAATCTCATCTTCACCGTAGGTCTTTAATAACCACTTTATATCATCCCACAAACCATAGTTAAGAACCTGGGTTATGATTATCTCTTTGTCCCGCTCAAGAGAAAGATTCTTTAAATCATAAGACCAGAGGATGGAATTAAGCGATTTTGGCAAGCGAAGATTATTTCTTTTCATTATAGTTTCCCCCTAACTTTCTTCACCTCGGTAATAATATAATTTTCACCTCATCCCAATTTAACCGCTTTTTACTCCGAATTTCTCTCACGGAAAGGTTTTCTTTATCCGCATCGCTAAAATAGAGGAGTGCCTGAAGGGCAAGATATTGATTGAACTCTTTATATTTCTGTTTTGACAATTCAAGAATCTGGACTAAACCTAATTTCTTAATCAAATAATAAAGGTCAATGAAATCTCGTTTCGTCCCTCTTTGAGTTATTGCAACCAACTTCATTGCGGCAATGTCTTCTAAGGCGGCAACACTAACCCAGTCCAAATCAAGCAATGGTTTCAGAAGTGGATACGGATAAAGAAATAGACTAATGATTATATCTTTATATTTTAAAATTAGCGTGTCTTCTTGTATTTGAACCACCTTAACCGGTTTTAGACTCCTTTCTATTTGGAAAACAAGTTTTTGGGGGTTAAATGATTTTTGGCTATAAAAGTCAAAATCAGCAGATGTGCGATGCCCAAGTTGTAATGCTAACCCTGTGCCACCGGCAAGATAAAACTCGTTATCTTTAAGAAATTTTAACTTGGGCAGTAGGTCTTTTTGTGATTTGGTCAGGATATTTTGATAATCTTGCTGTTTCATTTCGGCACGATAAATATGGTTATGGATTTTCCCGCAAAACGGGCATTTAAGTTGTCTCTCTGCTGGCGAAGATTTTCAATAATTGCTAAGGGATAAACTTCCTTCAGCGCCTGGTTAATGTCTAAGGGTTTATCGGAAACTATGGCGTAGATTATCTCCTCCGGTTTCCCACCATACATTATCGGTCCAGATATCTGATACTCACAATTTCCTTCTAACATTGTCTCTTTAAGAAGTTTCGCTTTGCCCTCGCCATAAAAATTTAAGATATAGGCATAACAATCATCGCTTGCCCGGAGATTTATCTTGGCGGTATCACCGGGGGCATATGTCTTTTTATCTGCGCGAATCTCAACGGTTAAATCGGAATTGGGCGGAATATCCTGCCGCAATTTCTCAAAGTCGCTTAATCTTATTCTCTTTATCCTTTCTCTTTCTTCTTCAATAAATCGGTCTTTAACCTCGCCTAAGACCCAATATTTATAATAGGTATATTCAATATCTTTCCCGGACATCTTTCCCCATTTCTCCCAGTATCGTTTTCTAATCTCACTGCCCGCAGTGATTATTTTACTCAATGCCTCAATTTCCGTTATCACCCTCCTCTCCGTCCTATGCACTTCATCGGTTATTCGTTTAATCTCTTCTTGATGAATCAGGGTTAAGACCTTAAAATCGGCTCCTAAATGTTCCGCATAACGTTTAAGCATATCTCCAATCGCCGATTCATACGCTTCTTTCTCCTTAATTCCTTGGCCTTCGCCCAGGAAGTATCCTCTTGGAATTTCGGTAATCCAATTCGGTTTAACCGGTGCAGTGGCTTCCAATAAGGTATCTTTTTGCGGGGTGGGGTGGGTCCCGATAATTGGTCCGCGACCACACCCCACCCCGAATAGTAGCAAGAAGTAAAAAGTGAAAATGGAGATAATTGTCTTCTCACCTTCACCAAACAATCGGGCATAAAGACCCGAGCCTCTTTTCGCCTTGTAATATTTCACTTTTCTTCTTGCTTCTCTCCCTGCTTTAACTCCTGCTCTTTCTTCTTTGATTCCCAGTAACTTTTGAAGGCATCGTTTACTCGGTTAATCTGCTCCTGAGCCATCTTCCACTCTTCTTTCTTCCGGTTGGTGTAATCACTAAAAGATTCTAAGACCTGTTCATCGGGGACCATCAGTTTAGCAAAGGTTCGGTAATATATCTCTCCGGTCTTTCGCGATTTCCATTGCTCCACATAAAATTTCACGACTTTTGATTTTTGGATAACGCCTTGGGATGCCCATTCGGTATAACCGCGCGCCGCATTTGACGGATTGAATACCTCACTCATTAGACCTAATTCCGCGGTTATCCGTTCAAAGAAATCGCGGGCCGCGGTTTCAAAGTAGTTCACTGCCTTTACTCTCGCATCCCTTTCCGCATCGTCTCTTGATGGTTTTTCATCAGCGTATTTATAAGATAACCCGACGAAATACTGGGTCCCTCCTTCAACATAAGGCGCTTCGTATGCCCAACTCGGTCGTGGTTTTTCCGATGCCCAAAGGAGTTCATCGCCAGTCGGTGCCTTTATTTTTCGGGCGCAGTTTAAGGAGACGATAGTTAATAGGACTAAAAAGATTGGTATTACTTTTTTCATAACCTACCTCCTTATAAAAGTTTTGGCCCTACGCCATTTTTTTTTGTTAATGCCGGTCGTTCTACAAGAAACGATGCTCTCTTTTCTGAGCATGTCTTTATTATAGCCATTTTTTTCCAGGAGTCAATAGGTTCTCCTATGCTCTTCGGTTAGCATATTCCCCTTTACCTAAAAAATTGAACGGGCGCCGGGAAATCCGGCGCCCGATTGTCTTAGAAGAGGACTTACTCAATTTTTATCTCGGTGCGCAATTCTTTTTCTGGCTTCTTCTTCGGCAGGGTCAAGGTAAGGACACCGTTCTTGTAAGTCGCCTTCGCGGTCTGGGCATCAACCTCAATTGGTAAATCCACGGTTCGGGAGAAAGACCCATAAACCCGTTCCCGGCAGTAGTAATCCTTTTCCTTAACCTCCTCATCTTTTTTTATTTCGCCCTTAATCGTTACCGTATCTTCCGTTACGGAAACCGATAGGTCCTCCTTCTTCACCCCCGGGACATCGGCCTTGACAATCAAGTCGTCGCCCTTCTCATAGACCTCAATCGCTGGCTCAAACTCACCAGTGAACCGAGGAAATCGCCGCCCGCGATGGAAGAATTCATCTAAGGTCTCTCTAATGTCCTCTTCTAATTCCCGAAAGGGACGCCAAGGTTCAAGCCATCTTTTCATAGTGCCCTCCTTTTTTATTATTTTTTATTTTCCCTTACATCTTTTAGACTCATCACTCTGGTTTTAAGATTCCAACTTGACAAAAATTAGTCTCTCACTTATTATCTCCAATGTTTCTCTCACTCTTTTATCTCCTTTCGGTTGAGGTGAAGATAATTCCGGCAATCACCATAACCACACCACCAAAGATTGACGGGCTATTTGAGGAATTGTGGACGAAATCAGAAGTGGTTAGTGATTTTGTTCAACAATTCCCCGAAGAAGGTAAGCCAGCAACCGAATCAACTAAGGTCTATCTATTATCCGATGAGAAAAATATCTATCTTTATTTTAAGTCTTTTCTTGGGGATATAAAGCGATTGGACAAAAGAGTCGCCGAAAGGGAAAGGGCAATTGGGGACCGGGTCGGTCTTTATCTTGACCCTTTCGGCGATAGAAATTTTGCCTATTACTTTTCTGTTAACTGCGGCAATGTGCAGTTTGATGGCATCTTTTCTGAAAGGGGAAGGAATTTTGATTGTTCCTGGGATGGTGTCTGGTATTCCTCAACCAAAATTTATCCCTGGGGTTATGCGGTGGAGATGAAGATTCCATTTAAGGCAATCTCTTTTCAGGAAGGTCTTTTTGAATGGGGGATAAATTTTGAAAGGCATATCGCTTATCGTGAGGAGCGATGCCACTGGTTTGGTCAAAGGCGCGGATATCAGGACCTTGCGCGAATGGGCAAACTCACCGGGATTTCGCCCACTGGGAAGGGACTAAATTTGGAATTTTATCCGGTTGGACTAATAAGATATGAAAAGGAAGAAAAGTCCCGTTGGTCGCTGAGCGGTGGTATTGATGGGGTGTGGAACCTAACGGCTGAAACCAATCTCTCCCTCACTTTTTTCCCGGATTTTGCCCAGATTGAAGCCGACCCCTACCGGATAAATATCTCCAAGTATGAAACCTATCTTACCGAAAAGAGACCATTTTTTACCCAGGGACGAGAGATTTTTTCCATTGGCACCTCATCTTCCTTATTTTACTCAAGGCGAATTGGCCGGGCATTTCCTGACGGCCGGGTCGTGCCAATTATTGGCGGTCTAAAATTCCTCCAGCATTCTTCGGGGCGGAGTTTTGGATTGCTTTTAGCCTGGACCGATAGCCTTTTGAGTAAAAGTTATGAGGAAAAGAGGAGCCGCTTTCTTATCCTGGCCCATAAAGAAAGGGTTGGGCGATATCTAAATCTCAATCTCCTCGGAGTGGAGAAGCGCGGGGTTTCCTCATATAATAATGCCCTGGGGATTGAAAAAAAGATTAAGTTTAAGGATTTTTTCTTCAATTCCCTTTCCAGTATCTCGCTAAAGACCGAAGAACCACTGGGCTATTGGCAAAACCTAACACTGCAATGGCAGGGGAGTAATTTCTGGTTAAACGGTGACCTAAATTATATTAACAAAAACTATAATATTGATGAGATTGGTTATTCTACCTTCCGCGGCAAAGAGATAAGTCTGGTCCTTGGACCACAGATTACCAACTGGGGCCAATTCCGTTCCCTATCGCCCTCTTTGGGCGGTGGTTGGCGAAGAGAGATTGATTGGGATAGATGGGGTAATTATCTTGTTTTCTGGCTATCGACTTATTTCAAAAATCTCTACTTCCTCTGGACTGGGGTCACCTATTCTCATATTTCAGATATCGGCTTATGGTATAATTCCTTCAATTACTATTTTAGTGCCGCCTCACCCTCCGGGAGATTATTTTACATTAGCCTTTATGGTTATTATCAGACAAAACTCTATAATTATCGCCGGGGATATTTCGCCCCTTATGCCGCGCTGGAGATTTCGCCCTCAGTAAAATTCTCGCCCCAATTATCCCTCTCCTTAACACTAACCAGTAATTTAGAATTTGACTCCCTGAACAAAATTGATTGGCAGAGAGACATCTCAATTATTACCCGACCCTATCTCACCCATTCTCTAAATACCCAAAACCATTTCCGAATATATTTAGAAAGTGTTCGGACCTTTGACTTAACCGAGGCTCGGGTTAAGACCTACCATAATTTAAGCGGGCTTTATTCCTATAACTTCCTTCCCAAGAGTTGGCTCTATTTTGGTCTAACCTATCCCCTGCGAAAGAAGCGCCTTCCCGGTAGTTATCCTTCGTTTATCCTAAAACTTAAATACCTCTTTCTTTTGTAAATAGTGCCCAAAGATCCATTAATGCGATAACGAGATAAGTAATAGGTAAGTTTTTCCAAAATATAATGTAATGGAACCACAGATTAACCCCATTAGAAATTATCGAAACTGAAAGAAAACTTCCAATAAGATTCGAAATTCCTGAAACTTTTAGGAAATTTCTAACGGGGTAAACGAGTTTATCTAAAAACTTCGTTTTTCGTTGTGAAGGAGCAAAGAAAGTGTGGCAATCTATTGATTTTACGATACTTATTATGAGATTGCTTCGCTACGTTCCTCACAATGACTTTTTGGACAAACTCTAAAACCTATAATATTACTGAAAAGATAAAGCGGATTGGTTGGCAAATGGGCTGGCGGAAAAATAAAGAGAACCGTCCCCTTTAATCCCCTATGAAGCGAGTCATAACAATCGCTTTAGTTTTTGCCGCAATAGCGTTAGCGGCAACACGGGTTTATGACATTGAGCCCTACAAAAATGTCAATGCTTGGTCTCCTTATCAAGGATATATCGGGCAGACCTTCATTGCCACCTGCGATAGTTTTGTCTGGGCGGAAATCTTTATCGGCTCCCAAAACATACCAGGACAATATCATTTTGAAATCAGGGAGGGGGATGCGCAAGGTCCTTTAATTGCCAGTGGGGA
>CAYRLZ010000012.1:0-2698 GCA_964425275.1 uncultured bacterium
GCTCTTTCTCTTATTCCAAAACCTTATGTGAAAAAACTGATCGACCTACCACGAATGGCAGAAATTGCGCTCGGGATGTTAAAGGATAGTTTAACCGCCTTTTTAGAAGGGAACAGTAATTTAGCCCGAGATATCTGCCAAAGAGACGATGAGGTTGATGGACTCCGGGACCAAATCTTCCGCGAACTCCTCACTTTTATGATTTCTGACCCAAAGACCATTGAACGGAGCCTCCTTCTAATCCTAATTGCCCGAAACTTGGAGCGAATTGCGGATTTAGCGACTAATATCGCCGAGGATGTAATTTTTATCACCGAAGGCGAGGTAATAAAACACGGACGGGGGAGAAAAGAAAATCTTTGATTCAATTTTTAATGATTTTACCAATCTTACTTTCATAGCGCAAAAATAACTTTCCACTGAGATAACCTAAGAGCCAGCCAAATAAGACATCAGAAGGATAATGTTCTCCCGAATAGATTCGGGAGAAGCCAACTAAAAAGGAAAAAGTATAAAGAGGGAGTTTCAATTTAGGATATTTCTTGCTGTAAATTACCGCCAAACTCATACTCTGGGCGGAATGGGTAGAAGGGAAAGAGGAATCCCAGCGGGAAGATTCCCTTTTTGGTCTCTGCCGGTTGCAGATTGTCTTTAAGGAGGTGGAGAGAAAAGCCGCACTCGTAGTGGAGAGAAGGGCGATTTTACCCACATCCCTTTCTTTCTTTTTTCCAAAGGAGAAGAGAAAGAAATGGGCAGTAAAAAGAGAAGATTGGGTGGAAAGAACTTCTATCCCGTTATTTAAATAATCCAGTCCGGGAGATTTTAAGTCCGAATGGATGTAATTAAAGATTTTGGTATCAAGATTAAAGAGGAGGAAGAAAAGAATCATGAGAAGATGGACCTTATTGGAAGAGAAGATTCCTTTGCTACTCTTTCAATCTTCTCCTTTAAGACCTTTGTATAGAAATTATAATTTTGGTAGATTCGTTCATAATACCGGATTGCCTCCGGATAATCTCGAAGAGCGGTTTTTATTTTGGGTAGTTTTTGGGGTAGGTAATTTAAACGGTCAACTAAAATTTCTTCCACGCCAACTTCTGCACCTAAGCGGAAGACATTTCTTATTTCTTCTTCTTTATCAGAGAAATAAGGGAGAACTGGACCAAAGAAGAGGGTGGTTTTTATTTTGGCTTTCTTCAATTCCTTTAAGGCTTTTATCCTTTCTCCAACCGAGGATGAATTTGGTTCAAAGATTTTTCTTACCCTTTCGTCTAAGGTGGTCAAGGTCATTTCAACCCATATCTCGCGGTTAATTGGATGATTGGCAAGCAAATCAATATCTCGAAGACAGAGGGAGGATTTGGTTAAAATGGTGAAAGGGAAACAAGAATCCTTTAAGATTTCAATTGTTTTCCGGGTCAATTGGTATTTTTCTTCAATCGGTTGGTAAGGGTCGCAGACCGTGCCGAGGCAAATTTCCCCTTTTTTCTTCCTTTTTATCTCTTCGCTCAATCTTTCTAAAAGATTTATTTTTACTTCAATAATCTCTCCCCAGGGCAAGACATTTCGCCAACGACCAATAAAGTCAGCATAGCAGTAGATACAACCGTGGGCACAGCCGATGTAAGGATTTAAGGAATAAGTAACTCCGGAAATCCCTGATTTCACGAGAGCCTGTTTTACCCTTATCTCCCGAATCATAATCAGCCTGATGTTGTATAATCCATGATTAGTTCTTTTCTTTTTTTGAACCCGACGCAGTATTCTTTTATTGGGCATTGATGGCACTCTGGTTCAGGAGTATTCCGGCAAAATTTTGTTCCGATAACCATTAATCCATCGTCTAAATCCCCAATCCCGTATCCAGTATTAAATAGAAGAACAGCTGGGATATGTTGGATTTCAATCCTCTTTGGTTCTCTTTTTCTTATCCTTAGATGTTCTAAGCAAATAACCTCGTAGGTCTTCATTAAATTCGGAAGGTTAGAGAACCTTTCCGATTTTTTCCCTCGGATTGCGGTAACCCGAATATAACTCTTTCCTCTTTTGCCTCCTATCTTTCGGATAACATTCCAATTATGGTAGTCCGATAAATCGGCACATTCCAGTAAAAATCCGGTTCGGAATAAGATACGACCGACATTACTATCAAAAGGTAGTTCATAAGAAAATGGTCCCCAGGAATTATCTTTTCGTTTGGTTAACTTAAAGGTATGGATGTACCATTTAATAAATAGATGGCATGCTTTATTCCCAATAGCGCTTCCCAAACCATACCTTTCATGGTCTTTCAACCTTCGGCTCGCAATCTCAGCCGAGGGGTAATTTTCTAAATATTCAATCAGCGGTTCGGCGGATTCTCTTTGGTCTTTTTGCTGGTCTTTCTCCAAAAGGAGGGGAGGGCACAATGGGACACCCCATCGATGGACACTATAATCTAAAACCTGGTTGATAGAGATTATACCCCGTGGTGATTGAGCAAAAAATAGATTGTATTTAGAAGGAGAAGATTCATTTTCTCTTGCCCAATCTTCCGCGCGGATTTTTTTAATTCCCGAATGCTTTTCTAAAATGCGGTGAATAGAAATACCGAGCTCTTTAAAAAAATCTAATGGTCGATGGAAAATTCTTATTTCCCTTTGGTAGAGATAGTTGGTAACTTCTCTAAGGAATAATCCTACTCCTTCCGAATCTGGTC
>CAYRLZ010000013.1:0-58035 GCA_964425275.1 uncultured bacterium
TGGGGCAAGGTCGCTTACGGTCTTTGTGCTGGAATAGCCATCAATCGTAAATACCGCATCAAAAGTTACCGATGTATTGCCAAAATTCTTCACCTTCGCCTGCGGGGTAATCACTTGACCCGAATCAACCGTGCCGGTTGGAGCAATAATCTCGGTCACCCCAACATCTAATAAAGTGTAATAGACCATTAAAACCGGTTCTTTTGTGGAATACTCTCGGGGATAAAAGCAAATAAAACCACTCGTTGCTATTAATGATGACTCACCTACCGCAAGCTGATTTTCGGAATTTATTGGTAGGGAAGGAGGAACGGCAAAAGTTTGGTCATCAGGGTCTTTTAACTTAAAACTGACATAACTATCACCGGCATTATAATTCCTTAAAACAATATCCTTTACATCTACCGAACGCGTCCAGGTATCAGTTACTAATCCGAAATTATCGTTCTGAATAATTGTATCCGAAGTAGGCAGAGCCCAGATTTCTTGTGCTGAATCCGACTCCTGCCAGGTTTGACTATTGACATTCCAAAACTTCATATCGCCATCCCAATCGCCCGCAATCCTTGTGACATAAACCTTAAGGAAACAAGAATCAATCAAGGCTCCTTTGGGAATTCCGGTGATATTAAATTTAAGAAAAGTATTAAGGCCTACACTACCGCCACTACCCCAACTTTCCACAAAGACATCTTGGGAAGGGGTTAGGTTAATAACCGTAGAGGCCGTGATAAAAGAGAGTGGGAGTAATAGCATTAAAAATAAAAAGGTCTTTTTTACTCCCAATACCAAAGTTATCAAAAATTTTTTGCTCTTTTTCATATCTCCTCCCTTTCAAAAATTCTAATTTCTCTCTTCATATTTCAGCACTTCTCTCCCAGGGGTCTCTTTATAAATTATAGGGGTAAAAGTATTTTTTGTCAATACCAAGGAATTAATTCGTAGGGAGGTAGCCGCAACCTTTGGGCTGTCCCCCTCACTACCTTCTAACATAATTGGCGACGGTAAATCAATACGCCATTTTCTGTTTTAGATAAGGGATGACGGCTTCTTTTCTCATTTCCTTCTGTTCACCGGTTATCATATCCTTAACCGCTAACACCTCGCTTTTTAATTCCGCTTCGCCGATGATTATGGTAAATCGGGCATTATAGGAATTTGCCCGCTTTAACTGGGTCTTTAATTTTTCCCCCACCTCGCCAACAATCACGGGAATTTTATTCCCTCGTAAATCTTCAATTATTTCTTTTCCCCATAAGATTGCGTTCTCGGAGAGAAATGCAAAAAATACCAAATCGGTCTTCTTCTCCACCTCTGGTAAAAGGAGGAGAATTCTCTCCAATCCTAAGGCGAAGCCAACAGCGGGCGTATCCCTTCCCCCTAACTCGGAAAAGAGATTGTCGTATCTCCCACCGCCACCAAAACTATTCTGGGCACCAAGGGAATGGGCGACAAACTCAAATACCGTCCGGGTATAATAATCAATCCCCCGCACCAGTCTATTCTCTACCTCATAGTTTTTTAGCCCAAAGATTTCAATATGTTTCAAAAACCCAGCAAAATGTTCCTGACAGTCCAGGCAGAGATATTTCCCAATTTTTGGTGAAGACGAATATATCTCTTGGTCAACCGGATTTTTACAGTCAAAGACCCGTAAGGGATTTTTAACGAACCGCTCCTGACAATCAGGACAGAGCTCGGGCAAGCGGGAACTTAAAAATTCCCGGAGGTCATTTTTGAAAAGAGCGGCGCATTTTTGACAACCGAGGCTATTTACCTTTATTTGATAATCATTAATCCCGATGGCCGAGAAGAATTTTGCTGCCAGATAAATAATCTCGGCATCAACATAAGGACCCTTTTCACCCAATACCTCCACACCCAATTGGTGGTGTTCCCGGAGTCGCCCCTTTTGTGGTTTTTCGTAGCGATACATTGGTCCAATATAAAAAAGCCGAAGTGGTGGTGACATCCCTCCCTCCAGAATCGCTCTTATCACTCCGGGGGTTCCCTCTGGTCGCAAGACAATATCTCTCCCCCCTCGGTCTTGAAAGGTATACATCTCTTTTCTTACAATATCCGTGCCTTCGCCGGTGGAGCGGAGGAAAAGTTCCCGGTTTTCTAAGACCGGCGTCCGGATTTCTTGAAAGCCAAAAACCCGGCATTGCTCCTTAAATTTCTCTTCAACGAAAGATGCGGTCTTTGCTTCTTTCGGTAAGAAATCTTTTGTCCCCTTCGGTCTTGTATATTTCATTTCGTCTTTGACCGCCAAAGGCGGATACAAATCCCCATGCCGATGCCAATGAGATTAAATAGAAAATCAATGAGTCCCGGTTCCCGATTTGGTATGTATCTTTGTAAAAATTCGGTCATCAGTCCCAAGATGATACCAAAGAAAATGGCAAAACCGCCTAAAATTGGATAAGTAAAATAACCCCATAAGGTATAGAAGATTAGATGTCCAATCTTATCAATCTGAAGGCGCCGGCTTGCCTTATGGGAGGGTAGGGGAATTAAAGAGAAGAAGATAATCAAAAATAAAAGCCCGAAGCCGATTAAAATATCTCGCTGTTTCATCTCTTAATTCTTTGGAGCCTTATTAAATCCTCTCTCTCGTTTTCCGCTAATTTGAGGCGAATGAACTTTACGGTCTTTTCAATTGTCGGAATCAGAATGTATTCCAAGGCATTTACCCGGCGCCTTGTCTTCTCCATTTCAATTAGGAGAAGTTGCCAGGCTTTTTCGTCTGCCGCCAATGAGAGAAGATGGGGTAGAATATTTTTCAACTTCTCAATTCCTTCCTCTAATTCGCCCGAGGTCTGAAAGAGTCCATAACTCCGCTTCCGCTCAATTATTTCTACTTCTATTTGTGGGATGAGAAGATTCAATTTCCTCCTTTCTTTGGTTATAACCTTAACTTCAAAAGAAGGCAAAAGGATTGCCGAATCAAAAAATTGGGGATTTTCATAAAGACGGGCGATATTAAACCGAAGGAAGACTTCGGTTAGAGCCCTTTTGACCATCGCCCGTTTTTCCCGAATTTCCTTTAAGAGGAGAAGAATATGACGCATCAGTTCTTCCTGCTTATCTTTTAAGAGTTTGTGTCCCCGGCGGGCGATGGTTAATCTCTTTTTGAGCCGGAGGAGTTCCATCCGGGTAGCACCAGTTGGAATTAGCACCAACTATTCTATAAAAATTCTTCAAATAGTCAAGATGGCTTCCCCCTATGGTTTACCCAAAAATTTTAAATATTACCTCATTGACCAATAGATGTTTTTACTTTCTTCTGATTATTTATGCCAAAATCGTCCTTTTAGCGATTAAAATTTAGGGAAACACTTTGAGCGGATTTTTACTCTATATTTAGATATGGGAAAAAAGCTAATTTTATTAAGTATAGTTAAATCAATAACTTATGTTTTAGAGATTAACCCTTTCGGTATTTTATCTAATAAGGAGGTAAAAATGAGAGGATAAATAACCAATTAAAAAGACCTAATCGCTTTTATCCGCACCAATCCATTTAGCACCGCCGGGGATTTTTCTTTTTGAAGGGGGGAGTGCTACAGGGGGTGCTATTCGGGATGGTATTAAATACCCTATTCTATACCCTATTCTCGGTTCTAAACTCTCGCCTATTCGGTATTCTATTCTCTTGCCTATTGGGAATCCTATTCTCTATCCTACGGAACGTTCTATTCTCCTTCCTATTGGGTATGCTATTCTCTGTCCTATTGGGAGTGCTATTGGGGGTTCTATTCTCTTTCCTATAAAGAGCCCTATTCAGAATGCTATTATTGGTTCTATTTCCAAGGAGATATGAAGGATGTTATTTTTCTTATTAAATTTAACCCGCTAAATTTTGGGAAACTCCAACCAGGCTTGACTGTTAGTCATTTTTGCTTAAAATAAGCACCGGAGGAACTATGAATGAAGAAGAAAGAACACCACTAAATGTGGAAATTGGTGAGAAAGAATCCGAAGGAATTTATGCCAATTTCTTTCTCATTGCTCACTCCAGTTCTGAGTTTATTATTGACTGTGCCCGACTCTTGCCCGGCTTACCAAAGGCAAAGGTCTTCGCCCGTATTGTCACTACCCCCCAACACGCCCGGTTGTTGCTTAACGCCTTAGAGGAAAATATTAAGAAATACGAGGAAAGATTCGGGAAGATTAAAATCCCCGGTAAGGATGAGGCAAAGCCTTTCGGCTTCTAAATCGGACCTCCTCGGTTTGAATAACTCCCAGAAACTCGTCAATATCACTTCTCACCCCCTGATTTTCCTTGTTCGGTCTCTTGCTGAGAAATTAGAATTAGATGTCTATCTAGTTGGAGGACCTTTACGCGACCTAATCCTCAAGAGAGAAGTGAAGGATTTTGATTTCGCAATTGATGGTGATTGGCAAAAATTTGCCCACAAGTTATTCTTGACCCTCCGCACCTCCTATCGGGCACGGATTATCTATTACCCCAAATTTATGACGGCGACAATTTTCCTGAGAAGAGAGGAGCGAAACGGCAAAAATAAATTTCTCTTCCCCTTCCATATTGATATCGCCCGAACCCGAAAGGAGATATATGAAAAACCCGCCCAATTACCTAAGGTAGCACCGGCTTCAATTGCCGAGGACTTAAAGAGGCGGGATTTTACGATAAATGCTATCGCTTATGACCTTAAAAGAAAAAGGCTTTTTGACCCATTAGATGGGAAAAAGGATATAAAGAGAAAAATCATCCGGGTTATCCACGAGCGAAGTTTTATTGACGACCCAACCCGAATCTTCCGGGCGATAAGGTTTGCGGTTAGATTTAACTTCCGGATAGAAAAGAAAACCGGCAATTGGCTTTTGTCCGCCATCAAAGGAGATTATATCGCTCGGCTCTCCGGTGAGAGATTTCTCAATGAATTACGGATTATTATGAAGGAAGAAAGATGGTTAACAATGATAAAGAAATTACAAAAGATAGGGGTTTTTCAAAGTTATTTCCAAAAATCTCTTCCCAACCAACACCTTAAAGATTTGGCGAAGATAAGATTATTTCCCGAAACTTCTCTCTTACTTCTCTATCTCCTTTCTCCTTTTGATACTACCAGATTACCCCTAACCCGCCTGGAACAAAAAACCATCGCCGACCTTCGGAGGATTTCTTTTTTAAAAAAGCAACTGGTTCGGGCGAAGAAACCATCAACCCAATACATTATCTTAAAAGACTTCACCCCGGCTTCCCTTCAACTCATTAAAGAATTAGTCCCCAAGACCTTAAACAAAAAAATAGAAGATTATCTGCATTCTTATAGGCAAGTTAAGGTCTCGCTCACCGGTCACGACTTAAAAAGATTGGGGATTAAACCAAAGGTAAGATACGGTGAATTATTAAAAGAACTTCTCTACCAACGATTGGATGGAAAGATTAAAAGTAAGAGAGAGGAAATTAATTACCTCAGGCAAAGTGCGACCGAGGTTCACAATCAAAGGCTAAGGTGAGCACTGATTTCTTTCTCACTTTACCGGCTATCCTCTTTGGTCTTACCATCCACGAATATGCCCACGGTTATGTTGCTTACCGCCTGGGGGACCCAACCGCCAAACTCGCCGGGCGCTTAACCCTCAATCCCTTAAAACACTTAGATCTAATGGGCACCTTAGCCGTCTTAATTTTCCGTATCGGTTGGGCAAAACCAGTTCCGATTGACCCCTACTATTTTAAGAATATAAAACGAGATACAATCTTAGTAAGTCTGGCTGGTCCGCTGAGTAATTTTAGCCTCGCCTTCCTTTCTGGGCTTATCCTCCAATTGGTAACCCCCAACCTCCCAACCAACTCTTTCTTCGTTTTAATATTACGTGATTTTGTCCTCTACAATCTCATCTTCTGTGCCTTCAATTCTCTTCCCATTCCCCCCCTTGACGGCTCTAAGGTTTTAAGTTATATTCTTTCCGATAAGGCAAGTTTATACTATATGCAACTGGAAAGATACGGGTTTTTCATCTTACTCTTCATTATTTTCATTGGCCAATTATTCGGAGCCCCGTTACTCTGGTGGGTTATCGGCCCCTTTGTCAATTTTTTCTCTAAATTGTTTGCCGGCTTTTCTATGTTATGATATGAAAAGAAGCGAAAAAAACAAAACCGGAAGACCAAAGGAGGAGGTCTTAGGATTTATCCTTATCCTCCTCTCGGTCTTAGTCTTTATCAGCCTCTTCTCTTATGCCATTGGTAAAAATACCAAAAAGACAAACTGGGGAGGTCCGACTGGACTTTTTATTGGCGCACTTCTCTTTCAAACCTTTGGTCTCTTCTCTTTCTTATTTGTCTTTCTTTTATTCCTCTGGGGGATAAATTTTTTCTTTAAGAAAAGACCTCGCTTTTCCCTGAAATTATCGGTCATCCTCTTTATCTTCGCCTTTCTCCTTAATGCCCTTTTCGGTTATTTAGTCCCTACCTCCCCAATCGTTGGCCTTTCCGGCAGATTCCTGGGCGAAGGTTTTCATCACCTCTTTGGTAAGGTTGGGTCCCTTATTGTCCTCTTCGGTTCCTTAATTTTATTATTGCTCATATTTATTCCCACTGCCACCAAATTCATCTTTGGTGGATTGACCTTCGTATTCTATCGTCTCCTCCTTTTGATTCTTTGGTTCGCTAAATTTACCTTCCGCGGACTTCTTGCCCTCCATTCCCTAATTAAAAAGAAGGCTAAAACTTCAACCAAAAGGACTGGGAAAGAAAGCAATACCCATCAACTTGCAACCCAACCAAAAACCGCCAAAGAAACCGAAGAAGCCGTGCCTCCGGAGGTAGTGCCGAAAGAAGAGACCGAAGAAGTGGTTTTCTCAGAAACCGCATTCCAAAAAGAATTTATCTCACTCCTCAAAGAAGAGACCGAGGGGATAGAGACGAAAGACGAAAGAGAATTAAAAGAGGAGGCCGAGATATTATCCAACAAACTCCGGGAGTTTGCGATTGATGGTAAGATTAGCAATATATTGACCGGTCCGGTAATAACCCGGTTTGAATTTGAACCAGCGCCCGGAATAAAAATCCAGCGGATTGAGAGTTTAAGTGACGATTTAGCCCTCTCCTTAAAGGCGGAGAGGATAAGGATCTTAGCCCCAATTCCCGGAAAGTCCGCGGTTGGAATTGAAATCCCTAATAAAAAAAGGCGCATCGTCAGTTTGCGTAAACAGTTAGAGAAGGGGATATTAAATGCCACAACCTCTTCTTTAGCCTTTGTCTTAGGCGAGACGATAACCGGAGAACCTTATTTTGCTGATTTACGGCAGATGCCCCACATCTTAATCGCCGGAACCACCGGCTCCGGAAAATCGGTTTGCATAAATTGTATCCTCTCTTCAATCATCTATCGGGCTTCTTATCATGATGTCCGTTTTTTAACCATTGACCCAAAGCAATTAGAACTGCCAATTTACGACCCAATTCCTCATCTTTTAGGTCCGACCACTACCGACCCGCAATCGGCGCAAAAAGAATTGGACCGACTCCTGCAGGTGATGGAGATTCGCTATGGCGAATTTGCCCGGCTTGGTGTCCGAGATATTGAAAGTTACAATGCCCGGTGTAAAGAGATTGGCAAACCTAAAAAACCCTATATCGTAATTGTGATTGATGAACTGGCGGATTTGATGAAGACTACCCGAACCCCAGAAGAGATGGAGAGAAAAATTACCCGTTTAGCCCAGATGTCAAGAGCGGTTGGTATCCATCTCATCCTGGCCACCCAGAGGCCATCGGTTGATGTGATAACCGGGCTGATTAAGGCAAACTTTCCCTGCCGAATTGCCTTTCAGGTTGCATCCAAAACTGATTCCCGAACTATCCTGGATATGAATGGTGCGGAAAGTCTTTTAGGTATGGGTGATATGCTCTATTTACCACCGGGCAAAGGCGAGCCTTTAAGACTGCACGGTGCCTTCGTCTCCGCCGAAGAGACGAAAGGCCTGGTCAACCTCTGGGCAAGACGTTATCTAAAAGAACTCTTGAAGGACTTAGTCCCCAACCCAGAAAAAAAGGCTCGGGAACTAATTACCAGTAATGCCTTGGATATACTAATTAATAAAGAGAAGACTGCAATCAAAGAAGAACAAAAGAGATTAGCGGATATTCTTGGGGAAGAGGTTGCGGAAAAGATTCTCGCTATTGACTACCATTCGCCGCTTTCTGAGGAGAGGGACTTATTAAAATATAAGGAGCCGGTGATTGATTGGGAGCAAGAGAGAGACGAATACTTTTTTGAAGCCGCCCGGCTTGTCTTTCAAACCAAAGAGGCATCGGTTTCTATGCTGCAGAGAAAATTAGATGTCGGATGGGCAAGAGCGGGAAGAATCATTGACCAACTGGAAAGAGCCGGCATTGTCGGACCTTATGTGGGCTCCAAGTCAAGGCGGGTTTTAGTGGAAACCGAAGAAGAACTACAGGCAATCCTCCGGCGACTCCAAAAATGACCAAGGACTTAGAAAAAAGGATTATTGAAAAGATTCTTCGTTTCGTTCCGGCTGAGGATGATGAAAGATTACTTTCCTTCATTGAAAAACTCCCATTATCAAAAACCAAAGAAAAGACACTCAATTTTTCTATTGATGGCTATCGGATAGCCTTCTATCAATACCAGGATATAATAACCAAAGAAAAATTCTTAGAAGTCTGGCTTTTTGTGGGCGAAGACCCAATCGGCTATGTGAGAATTGACCCGCAGTTTGGCACTACCCGAGGAGAGCCAAGGAAATGGGAATTGACCCGGGCTTATATCCGACCAAAATTCCGAGGACGGAACCTTTCCTTTCTCTTTACCCGCATTACTTTGAGCCTGGCAAAAAAGAATAAAGCCCATTCCATTGTTGCCTATCCCCGACATGTGGCAATGCTTATCACCCTTCTGAAAGAAGGATTTATTACCCAAACCGGTAACTACGACCATACCTTAAAAAGAATCTTAAGGCAAGGGGGGCGCTGGTATAGAAGAGATGTGAACGCCCGCCGTTTATATTATGCCCAGGAACTCCGACCATTCATTCAAGAAGGGAGTTTCATAATGGAGAGGCAATTGACAAAAAAGACCTTCTGGCAATACCTCTGGGAGAAGATATAATATAATACCCACCCTATCTCCATTTCTAATAACCCAAAGGATTAACCAAGTAAGAGATTAAGAAGGAGATTTAGAGAAGGACACAAAGAGCGGCACAGGGAGAGACAGACCAAGGGATTAAGAAAGGTAAAAGAAAGGTAAAAGAGAGGGCAAGAGAAGGCGACTGGGAAAGGGATTAAGGAAGGGATAGAGTAAGGGACAGACTAAGAGACCCAGTAAAGCATTAAGTAAGGGGTAGGGTAAGGCATCCAGGGAACGATACCCTAAAAGAAAGGAAAAATCCAATAAGTCCTGTAAAATCAAAAACTTAAAAGCAAAATGACCTGATAAAAAAGTTTCCCAAAATCAAAGTTGCTTAATTTCCGAGAGACAAAACTTAAAGGGATTAGGGATTATTTCTACTGTTTTATTTTCTCCCAGATTTCGTCCATCTCTTTTAATTTTACCGACCTCCCCTTTTTTCTCAACTTTCTTCTCAGCGCCTGGAAACGGAACCAGAATTTATCGGTCGCCTCCTGCAATGCCTCTTCTGGATTAACCTTGATGTGTCTTGCCAGATTAACCACTGAGAATAAAAAGTCTCCAAACTCTTCTTTAACCTCTCTTCTCTTTCTTTTCCTTATTGCCATTTTCAACTCTTTTAATTCCTCTTCAATCTTATCAAAGACATCCATTTTATTCTTCCAATCAAAGCCTATCTTCTTGGCAATCTCCTGAACCCTCTTAGCCAACGAAATAGCACTCGGGTTTACTTTTTTTTCTCTATTCACTTTTCGCTAAGGGTCGGATAATAATTATCGGTGTAAGGTTGTCGCCTTGGCCGGCTGGGTTATCCCGCATTATATCCTCGGTCAATTTTATTTTCACCCCGGAAGAACAACCTACCACCCAAGAACCACCGATGTCATTCACATCCATAATTGCCACCTCACAGCCGGTGGCATCTTTAATCTTCTCGGCTACTTTATCTGGTTCCTTTGGTCCCATAATCACACATTCATAGTATTCTTTAACCCCGGAGGTATGGGGGGCATCAATCATTGCCGCCTGTTTTCCGGCGATGCGATAGAAATCACCTCTCCGACCAAGGAGTTTGGTCACAGCCGAGACGAACGCCGCCAATAAAATTCTTGCCGCGCCGACTTCTCGGATGGCACACTCCATACTATAAGGATTTCTTAAACCAATCCCATAAGGAACCTTTCTCACAAAGCGATAAAGGAGACGGGCTAAAAGTCTCGGCTTTATCCTTTCGGTTGGTATTGCCCTCCCCTGCGTAATCGCCACGGCACTCTCCGAGATGGTTATCACATCTCCCTTCTGCAAAAGACCGGATGTATATTTTTTAACCACTTCCACAATATCATCCCGCTCGGTTAAGATATGCGTCTTTATTGGGATCCGTTCAAATTTCTTGCCATCAATTACCCTTATCATTCAGACTGCCCTTTCCAATTCTTCTTTCATCAATTGCCTTTCGTAGAGTTCCCAATAGAGACCGCGCTTCGCTAATAACTCCTCGTGAGTTCCTAATTCAACTACTTCCCCTTTATCTAAGACATAAATTATATCACAGAGTTGAAGAAGGGAAAGCCGGTGCGAGATGATTATTACCGTCTTCACTACCTTTAGGATGTTATTAACCACCTCCTTTTCAATCTCGGCGTCTAAGGAGGCGGTGGCATCATCAAGAATCAATATCCGGGGAGAGCCTAAGAGCCCCCGGGCAATTGCTACCCTTTCCTTCTGACCACCAGAGAGTTTCATCCCCCTTTCGCCAATCAACTGTTCTACCCCTCTGGGCATCATTTTTATATCTTCTTTTAATCCACTTATCTCTATAACTTCTTCCACCTTTTCTTTAGGACATTCCCGGCCCAAAGTGATATTATTAAAAATTGTATCGGAAAAAAGGGTTGGTTCCTGTGGACAATAGCCAAAGAGTTTACGATAATCTGTCAAACAGGACTTGCGTTCCGCTTCGCGTTCGTTATCCGGGGAGTGCCAATTGTCTCCTTCTTGGTCAACCCACTCTATTGATATTTGGCCGGCGGTTGGTTCCAAAAGGCGAAGGAGTAATTTCATTAAGGTCGTCTTGCCGCTACCGATAGTTCCGGCAATCCCAATCTTCATTCCTTCTCTAATCTCTAAATTGACATTCCTCAGAGCCGTTCTCTCTTTTTCGTAGCCGAAGGTGACATCCGATAATTTAATGATAAATCTCCCCTTCCCGGTTGGAGATAAGAAATCTCTTTCTCCTATCTCCCAAGGAAATTCGGCCAATTCCCTTATTCGTCTTCCGGCAACAAGGGCCCGTTTCCGGACAACAAAGAAATTTCCAATGTCCCACATTGGGGTTATTAAAAGCCCGATGTAAGCCATAAACGCCACAAAGCCCCCCAGAGTCATCTTACCTCGGATCACCAGAATTCCGCCGACAATTAAGATTATTAAAATTGCCAGTTCCCCAGCGCCTTGAAAGACTATTCCAATCTTTGCCTCGGAGCGGACGAGGCGAATTGCCCAATCAATCCTCTCTCGGAGCAGTGCCCCGAAATGTTTTCTCGGCATCACCTCCTTATTGAAGGACTTCAGAAGTTTTATCCCGGATAAAGTAGACTCAATATAACTGCAGACCAAGGAAATCTTCTCCCGCCATTTCCGATAAGAAGCATAGACGAAACCACCAATCTTTGACCAGAAGAGGGCAGTAATTGAGAGTGGTGCAATCGTCAGCATCATTAAAAGGGGACTGATACTAAAGAGAATCGTTAAGGTAATGATTAATGTAAAAATTGCCTCAGCCGGCCGAAAGATTCCGGAACAGGCATACCAGGACAATTCACCTAAATCGTGGTCTAATCTTTCTATCACATCACCGGCCGGAAAGGTATTGGAAAACTGGTATCCCTTATTTAGTATCCGAGAAAAGACATAACTGCGGCAAAGCCAGGCAAACTTCTCATTCGTCTTTCCCCGTAAAAATGGGAGGAGGGTTGATAAAATAGAACGGAGCAATCCAAAACCAAAGAGTAGGGCACAATAAAGGAATAAGGTCTTTGCTGATAACCCTTTCTGAATCCCATCAATGATCTTCTTTAAGAAATAAGGAAAGGCGAGGGTAATGGCAGTTGTGATAAGGGTCAAGACGAAAAGAACAATAAACCAGCCCTTATTTTTCCGCCAGAAATCAGAAACCAGTTTCATAGTAAAGAATGATTACCGCAATAATAAACAGATGATTACAACGATTAAAAAACAACCGATGTCGGCGATACCTTATCATCACTGTAATCGTGTCTTTTCATCCCCGTAATCATCTTTTTTATATAGCGACAAATTGCAATTTATAAAGTTTGTAATAAAACCCCTTCTTCTCTAATAACTCCTGATGGGTTCCTTCCTCGACAATCCGGCCTTTATGGATAACAATTATTCGGTCGCACATCTGAATTGTCGCCAGACGATGGGCAATAATTATTGCCGTCCGCTCCTTGAGAAGTTCTTGTAAACCGGCCTGAAGCAGAGACTCAGTTTGGGGGTCAACCGATGATGTTGCCTCATCCAAGATAAGAACCGGTGGGTCAAATATTAAGGCACGGGCAAAAGATAAAAGTTGCCTCTCGCCCACCGAGAGATTTATCCCCCTTTCAATCAGATTAGTCTGATAACCATCCGGAAAGTTGAGAATCCTTTCGTGAATCCCCAGGCGCTGCGTCGCTCTTTCTACCCTTTCGGTGCTGATTTTATAATCGAAGAGTCTTAAATTATCCAGAACCGAACCGGGAAATAGAATAATATCCTGAGGGACAAAGCCAAAAAAATTCCGCCAGAGCCGAAGTGGGGTTTTTGCTGACAAATAATTATCAATGGCAATCGTTCCCGAAACCGGTTCATAAAACCGCAAGAGGAGACTTACCAAAGAGGTCTTGCCCCCTCCGGTTTCACCGACCAGGGCAACCTTTTCTCCTTTTCTGATTAAGAGGTTTATATCTTTAAGAATTAGGGAAGAACTATCATAACCGAAAGAGACATCTTGGAAAGAGATTGCGGTCGGTGCGCATCGCGGTTCATAACGGCTAACACCTTCTTCGGAGAGATATTCTGGTTTTAAGGAAAGTATCTCAACTATCCTCTCTCCGGAGGCAAGGGCGCGCTGAATTATATTTAACTGGTCTGAGAGTCCCCTTAAAGGACCGAAAAGTCGCTGGATATAACTGAAAAATAAAAAGAGGGTGCCGATGGTCAGACTACCCCGCAACGCCCAGAATGAACCAAAACCAAGCACCAGGGTTAAACTTAATACCTCACCAAAATCAACTAAAAACCATACCCGATACCATAATCGCATCCCGCGTAATTCTCTTTCATACTTTTCATAATTTAAGGCATCCCCTCTCTTCGTAAAATGCCTCTCTTGATTAAAGGCTTGGACTACCGAAAGTCCGATTAGTGCCTCATTGATGAAGTTATTTATCTCCGCGACCTTCCTTCTCACATCAACATAAACCGGCCGCGCCCGTTTTTGAAACCAGTGGAAGGCATAAGAAAAAACTGGGATTAAAACCAGGACTAAAAGGCATAACCGATAATTGACTAGCCACATTATAATGCTCATCCCTAAGAGCATAACGAAATCGGTCATCAGAACCGCTCCGGTCGTGGTGAAAAGGTTTTTCAATGCCTCGGTATCCGACTCAATCCGGGTAAGAAGTTTACCGGTTGGGGTCTTGTCAAAAAAGGAAAGGGGGAGATTTAAGATATGGGCAAAGAGATTATCTTTTATATCCGCGGTTGCCCGCTCACCAATGATGGCGAGTTGAATCCGCTGGCAATAAGAAATTAAAAAGATGAATAGCGAAAGCAAAAGATAAAAGAGCGCCGTCCTTACCAGGCCGATAATGTTGCCATTTTTGATATTGACATCAATTGCGTAGCGGAGAAATAGCGGTCCGAAAATGGAGAGACCGGTGGCTAAAAGAAGGAGAAAACCGCCCAGGATTATCCGACCGCGGTATTTTATAAAATAGGGCAAAAGAAACTGGATAATTTTTTTGGCCTTGATTTTGGGTTTAGCCGTCTCTTCTTCGGTATAAAAAAATTCATCATCAAAATGCATAGCACCTGACAAAATAATAGTGAGAAAAATTCATCTGTCAACTTATGGTCGTTACCAAACAAGAATGTCCCAAATTACTGATTGGGAGATATAATCAATCCAAAGTTGGACGAGGGTGATAACAAATAAGCAATATTAAAATAATAGAGCCGTGTGAAGAAATATTGCCCTCGACAAATAGCCCTCAATTAAAACCGCTTTAATCTTGCCGCATAGGCAAAGGCAAAAAAATACTTTCGCCAGGACTCAATTGAAGAAGAAAACTGATTATCAAAATAGAAAAAGTCAATCAATGCCTCCCTTAAACGGGTCAACTCTTTCAGACGGCTCCGATTTTTAATATCAGCAATTGTTAAATCTAAGAGCTCCAAGGCACGTTCAATTGCTTTCCGGCGGTATTCCTCATTTTTCTTCTGCCCATTAATCGCCCGCTCAACCTCACTTCCGATATTCGCCATCTGTTCAAAGAAGGTTAATTGAAACCAACGGCCAGCGGCTAATCCTTTATGTTGATAATTCATCTTTCCACCAAGTTCTGAACGATTTCTATTACCTTTTTTCTAATTTCGGGATTATCAATCCCCCGGCTCCGATTGCCTTGTGACGGTCTGATATTTATCACCGAATCAAATTCAATCCAACCTTCGCCCTCAACCTCGGGATAGATACTTATCCCCCAGAGATTTTCCGGCTTTGAGCCATCCTTAATTAAGACCGCTTCTTCATCAGAATGGAGTTCCCCACCGACCGCCATAATCCCCTTTTCCACATCAACCACCGCCTTAACCAAATCACCGAACATCTCCTCAGCAATCTTTTTCAGTTCCGCTAAGGAAATCTTCTCTTTAATAATCTTCATGCTTAAAGTTTACCGGAGATTTTCCAAAAGTCAAAGGTTCACCTAAATCCCTTTTAGACTTAGTGCGGGGTAAAGATTTTAATTTCTTAGGGATAGTGTCTCCAAATATCACAAGTGGCAAATCTCTCCAAGCGCCTAATTGTTAAATCTTTTCCTAAGACTTCAATCATATCAAAGAGTGGCGGACCGATTGTCTTGCCGGTTAAGGCGACACGGCAGGGATGAATTAACTCGGCCGCCTTTATCTTTAATTCATCGGCTAATTCTCTTAATGCCTTCTCCGTCGTCTCTTTGGTGAAATCGGTAAGCAAAGAAAACCTTTGGGCGAGTAGTTTTATCTGCTCCTTATTTTTCAAATTGAGGAAATCTTTTATCTCTTCTAGGTTATAGGAGATATCTTCTTTTAGGAAGAGACTAACCGCATCGGCTAAATCGTCTAACTTTCTTGCCCGGTCCTGAGATATCTTGACCGCCGGGATTATCCCCATTCCGCATTTCACATTCCGCTTCTCTAAGAATGGTTTAAGGTGGGGCAGAAGTTCTTCGGGCGAGGAATTTTTTATATACTCACTATTCATCCACTCCAATTTCTTTATATCAAAAATGGCGTTTGCCTTATTCACTCTTTTTAGGGAAAAGAGTTTTATCATCTCTTCTTTAGTCATAATCTCTTTATCACCACCCGGTGACCAGCCTAAAAGGGCTAAGTAATTAAGGAGGGCATCGGGTAGAAATCCGGCATCACGGTATTCCATAATTGAAAGGGCACCGTGTCTTTTGGAGAGTTTTTTTCTATCTGGTCCTAAGATTAAAGGGAGGTGGGCGAAGAGTGGCGGCGATTTACTAATTGCGGAAAAGAGTAGAATCTGTTTCGGGGTATTTGAGATATGTTCTACCGCTCTTATGATATGGGTCATCCCCATCTCGGAGTCGTCAATGACACAGGCAAAGTTATAGGTCGGGCTACCGTCAGCCCGCAGGAGGATAAAGTCTTCAATATCGTCGGGATGTTTCTCAATTCTTCCGTGGATTAAATCGTCAAAGACCACCTTCTGGTAAGGCACGAGGAAACGGACAACCCGGCAAGTTTTTTCTTTCTCCAATTTTGCCTTATCGGCCGCGGTGAGGTTGAGGCAGTGCCGGTCGTAGCGGTATGGCTTTTTCTTCTCCCAGGCTTGCCGGCGCGCCGCTTCTAATTTCTCCTTCGGACAGTAGCAATAATATGCCTTTCCTTCGGCGATGAGTTGCTCGGCATATCTTTGATAGATAGGGAATCTTTGAGACTGGAAATAGGGTCCTTCATCCCACTCCAAACCAAGCCAAGAAAGTCCCTTTAAGATAACCTCGGTTGATTCCAAAGTTGAGCGGGTGGGGTCGGTATCTTCAATTCTTAAAATAAACCTTCCGCCTTGATTACGGGCAAAGAGGTAATTATAGAGGGCACTTCTGGCTAGCCCGACATGAATAGCACCGGTCGGACTGGGAGCAATTCGGACTCTTACCATAGATTTGTATTAAAAATTAAATACGAAATATAAAAAACAGAAACTAAAAACATTCGGGTCATTCGGCAATTTTACCAGAAACCGCAAAAGCCGCAGAATGTATCGGCATATTCTTAACCGAAACTCCTGGCTTGATATTTTATATTGATGCGGAGAGGGTGGGATTCGAACCCACGGTCCATCTTTCGATGGACGACCGCTTAGCAAGCGGGCGCCTTAGACCGACTCGGCCACCTCTCCGACGGAGGGTGAGGGATTTGAACCCCCATGTTCCCTTTCGGGAACGGCGGATTTCAAGTCCGCTGCCTTACCAGTTAGGACTAACCCTCCTCACTTGTTTCTCCCCGAGCCCGTTCAATAAGAATTTCTCTCTTTCGGGCACTACCCTGGGGAAAGTCCATTTTAGCAAAGATAGCCAAAATTTCAAGAGAGCCCAGAGCGAATGGAGACCAATTAAAGTCTAATTAATCTTTCCGTGATATTAACTATTTAAATCCTTCAACCTTATCGTTATAATCTTAGAAACACCCGGCTCTTCGGATGTTACACCTAAGAGGACATCTACCTTCTCTAAGGTGAGGCGATTATGCGTAATGATTACCACTTGAGTATTTTTACTTATCTCTTTTAAGAAGGCAGTAAATCGCTCAACATTGGCATCATCTAATGGCGCATCAATTTCATCCAGAAAAGAGAAGGGCGCCGGTTTCACCTGGTAAAAGGCAAAGAGGAGCGAGAGAGAAAGCAATGCCTTTTCACCATCCGAGAGTTGTTCTAACCGCTTCGGGTTTTTGCCTTGTGGTTTGGCAACGATTATTATCTCCGAGGCCAACGGATTTTCCGGTTGGGCCAGAAGCAAATCGGCTTCTCCCCCTTGGAATAACCGAGCAAAGATATCCCGAAAAGCAACGCGCACCTTCTCAAAGGTTGCCATAAAATCCTCTTGTAATCGGGTATCCAGTTCCTGAATTATCTTCTGTAAATCCACCCGGGCGGTCAAACAATCTTGTCGCTCCTGTAAAAATTTATTTAGTTCCTCCTTCTCTCTCTCGTATTCCTCACCAGCCATCGGATTAACCTTCCCGATATTTAAGATTTTTGCCTCTATCTCTTTCAACCTTTCTTCAACCCCTTCAATAATTTCTATCTCCGGAGAGATTTCCATTCCGAAGCGGAGGCGAGCTTCTCTTTCAATATCCTCCGTTTCTTTTTTTAGGGCATATTCGGCCAGCCGTTTATCTTGTATCTCCTGCTGCTTAATTGCTAATTCCTTCCGTTTTTGCCGAAGCGCCTCTTCTAATTCTTCCCGCTTTTTTTTATTCTCCTCCAGACCTGATTTGCTTGACACCGACTCCTTTTCGGTAACCACCATCCTTAATGAATTTTGCCTTTCTTCACTCAAACGCCAACCTTCTTTAATCACCTCCATCTCCCGAGCAATCTCTTCTAATTCTTGTTTGATTGCCTCTTCTTTTTGATAAATCTTTGTCTTTTCTTCATTTAGGAATTGAACCTCGGTCAAAAGTATCTTCTTCTCTTCTCTTCTCTTTGTCATCTCAGACAAAAGATTAGAAGAGAGATTAAATCGCTCCTTCTCTAATTCCTTTAAGGAAGAAATCTCCTTTTCCAATTGAGCGATTCTCTCTTCCCTTTCCTTCTTTATCCTTTTCCATTCCGCTCTCTTTTTCTTAGCCTGGGCAATTATTTCCTCTTGGTCTTTTTTCCGGGATAAAAGTGAGGACGGCGTCTCAGCTTCACTCTCTACCCAATCCCTTTTTTCACCACTAAGAAAGATAACCCCTTCACGCTTCAAGAGTATTCCTTCCTTAGTGACAAACGAAAACTGAGGGAAATCTTTCCGCATCTCCCTTGCCTTTTCGTAATCCGAGACTAAAAATGTCTCCCTGAGGATTGACCTAATTAAATCCGGACAGCCCTCCTTTGGTCGACAAACCTGACGCAAGGGTAGTAATCCTTCTGGGTAAGTCCATCCCCTGTCCTCTTGCGGCTCAGTGCCTTTCATAATGAACCCGACATCCCTCAAAGGAGGATGGGGGGTGATATGGTCACAGCGCAGAACAAAAAAGGAATAGTAAGGAAAGAGCGCCGCTTTTATCGCCTTCTCATAACCCGCCTCCCATTCCAGAAAGACCTTCACCTCACCTAAGAGATTATCTGGCTCAACAATCGGTCTTAAATCTTCTTCCCCACTCGTTATCTCCCCGGATGACTGACTTTCCCATCTAGCCAATTCCTGCTCTTTTTCAAAGATTTCTGATTGGATTTGAATAATCGCATCAAATGATGCGGCCCGTTTTTTTTCTTCTTCCTCCTTCGCTCTTTCTTTTTGAGCAATCTCTTCCCCGATTTCTTTTAATTCTTTCTGCCAAACCTCTAATTTCTTTTTAATCGCCGCTTCGGCTTCGGTCTCTTTTAAAATTTTCTCTTCCTTCTCTTTTAAAATCTTCTCAATCTCTTTTATTTGATTGGGGATGGCTTCTTTTGCCGAAATGAGTTTTTCTTGGGCGGTTTTTAGAAAGGAAAGCCTTTCCTGATATTTAATTCTCTCCTTTTCCACGAGTTCCAGTTCTTCCTTTAATCTTAACATCTCCGTGGCGGCGCTCGCTTGCTCTCGTTCCTGGTTTTTAATCTCTTCTTTTAATCTATCTAATTCCCTTTCATCCTTCTCAATCGCCTTAATCAGTTCGGCCTCTTCGGCAAGCCGGGTGGATAATTCGGCGGTGAGAATTTCTCGTTTCTTTTCCGCGGCCTCTCTTTTAATTTTAAGTTCAATAAGTTTCAGTCGTTTCTCTTCCTGGCGGAGGTTCTCATAAACCTGCAACCTTCGTTTCTGCCGGGCGAGGCTCCGCACAATCCTTTGTCGCTCCCTTATTATATCTTCCAGGCGAGTTAAATCTCGTTCGGCCAGGTCTAATTTATTTAAGGTCTCGCGCTTATTCTCTTCATATTTTTTTAAGTTGGCCGCCTCGGCAAAGAACTGCCGGACTTCACCGTGAATGATGCGCCGGATATCCGCCAGCGAAAAAAGGGCATAGGCCTTGGAGCCGGTAGCGAAGAAAATCTCCTCAATATCTCTCAGCCGACAAGGATTCCGGTTTAAGTAGTATTCACTCTCGCCGCTCCGGAAATACCGCCGTTTTATCTCGATCTCCGAACCAAAGGGTGAATTCGGGTCGTTATTTTCCAGAATTAACTTCACCTCACAAAAGTTGACCAGTGGTCGGGTCTTGGTGCCGGCAAATATCAGTTCTTCATTCTTCGTGCAGCGCAGTAGGGAGAGGCTCTGTTCCCCTAACACCCAACGTAAGGCATCCAGGATATTAGTCTTACCACAGCCATTCGGTCCCAAAATTGCCGTGATGCCTTCCGAAAATTTGATGACCGTTTTGTCGGGAAATGACTTAAAACCTAAGAGATGTAATTCCTTTAGTCTCATACCCCAGGGTCTTGGCGAAGTGAGTGGCTATTCACTTTCTTATCTTTAAAATCTTCTCCCCCTCCTTAAACACCCTTGCCACCCGGGGGCTGATGCGGCAGGTTATCTCATAGGGGATAGTATTTGCCCAGAAGGCTAAATCGGTAACCTTTATCTCCTCTTTACCATCCTTACCAATGAGTGTCACCTTATCTCCAATCTTGACCTCCGGACAATCGGAGACATCGGCCATCAGTAAATCCATACAGACCTGACCGACAATCCTTGCCTCTTTGCCTCTAATTAAGACCTTGCCCCGATTAGTAAGGTGATAAGGAACACCATCACCGTAGCCAGCGGCGATGACAGCAATTAAAGAATCCCGGGTAGTGAAAAATCGCCTTTCATAACTGATGCTTATTCCCCGAGGAAATCTCCTCAGATTCAAAACCCGAGAATAGAGGGAAAGGACAGGACGAATTACCTCGACACGACCCATTTTTCTAAATAATGGGGAGTTCCACCAGTTCTCCGGCACAATTCCGTAAACGATAAGACCCGGTCTTATCATATCTAAATAAGAATCAGGAAAGTTGACCACTCCGGCGGAATTTGCCAGATGACAAAGAACACCGGCATTTTTGTTAGGGAGAGTTTTCTTGATAAATTGGCGGAAGGTTTGAATTTGATAGTTCGTAAAGGCAAAATCCGAATCCGCCGCGGGAAAGTGGCTAAAAATCCCTGCAAGTTTTATGAAATTATTTTCCCGCAGGAGCGGCAGAATCTCTGCCATCTCCTTTCGGGAGAGACCAGTCCTCCCCATTCCGGTATCAACCTCTAAATGCACGGCAATCCTCTTATTTAACCGCTTGGCTTCTTTTATTAAAAGGTTAAGGATTTCTTTCTCGGTGATGGTGGGCATTAGGCGATATTCAAAAAGTTGGGGGACCAGTTCATAAGGGACGGGACTGAGTACAAGAATGTTTGATTTCTTAGTGCCGTTCTGACGCAGGGCGATTCCTTCTTCAACGCTGGCAACGCCGAAGCCAGCAACTTCGCCATCCAAATAGGCGGCAATTTCTTTTGCCCCGTGACCATAGGCATCGGCCTTCACGGCCAAGAGTATATTCTTGACACCAGTTAGCCTTTTGAGGACCTGGAGGTTTTTCTTTATCTGTCTAAGGTCAATCTCCGCCCAGATACGTTCACCTTTCATATCGCATATCCTGTATGATAACCATAGAATTTATTTTGTCAACCGTTTATCTTGGTCTTTCTAACCTGGTCTTTTTCCTTTTGAGGAGTTCAACGAAGGCCTCCACCCGGTTGTAAAAACTCGCCTCCTGAGTAAATTCATCTAAGGAGAGTGAGAGGACAGGAATATTGTAATCCCGGCTAATTCTTTCCAGGGATGAGCCACAACTGGTATGCGGCATACAGGCAAAGGGGTGGAGGTGGATTATACCATCATAGTTATCCTTTGCCGCCTTTATACTATAACCAATCGTATTCTTATCTTCACCGCCAACGCAAAACGGCCAGTAGGTCTCGGCAAGATGCCCGACCTCCTTCACCTCACTTCTTCCTAACCTTAGTGAATGAAAACCAAGCCAGCGGTGGGCGGTTAAGAACGGGTCAACCTCAATTTCCATCTCACCCAATTTCTCCAATAGGTTAAAATTAACAAACGGTTCAATCACACAAAATGATTCCCCAACGATTTTCACCCTTATCCCTTTTATCTCCTTTTGGGGAAGGCTCCTCATCTTTTTTCTTGCCTCGGTAAATAAATTTCTTACTTCCTGAGAGCGCTTCGCTTTATCCAAATTAGTAAGATAATATCTTAAATACCGTGAGGTCTCACCAGTGTTTTTCTCCCGCGGTCGGATGAAAAAAGCCAGCCTCTCTAATTTCTCCAAGGTTTTGGATTTCTCATAACCAAGGGAGAATGCCCGAATAATTTTTCTGATGATTGTTGTGTAATTAGGGTGAATCTCTTTAAGAATTTTTACTATCTCCAATAAATTGTCGCGTCGCAGGACTATCTGCCGAAACTTAAATCCTAAGTCGCGCAGGATAATACCCGAGAGGAATGGATAATAGCCATAGCGACAAGACCACCGACCACTAGTATGAATTACCGTATCGGCACCTTGCTGTAAGGCATTGATGATATTTCCCAGGGTTAACTTAAAAGGTATGCAGATTAATTCCGGGGCGAGCTTCGCACCCATCGTCAATGTCTCTTGATTATAAGGAGGCGGAATAATCGGCTCAATGCCTAAATTCTTAAAAATCGTCCGCAGTGGGATATAAATATTGCCCATATAAGGAAAGGTCGCCCTCATCGTCCCCGTCTGGCCAATATCTCTAAAAATGACTCAACGCGGGTCCAGAATCCACCCTCCTGAGTATGTTCATCAACGATGAGATTTAAAACCGGAATCCCGGCGGGTTGGGCAATCTCGCGCAAGATTAACTCATTGGTCACCGCCGATGTCCCACAGCCAAAACTATAAAAAAGTATTATCCCACAACCCTTTCTCTTTTGAGCGGCGAAGGCCGCCTTTATCAAATGACGCTCATAAAACCAACTAATCTCCAAAAACGGGCTTTTATCCCATTGGGGTAAGTCAATTGGCCAGTAGTCAAAAGGAGTGAAGAGAGTGATGCCTTTCTCTCTTATCCTTTCTATTAGGTCAAAATTTATTGCTCGGTCATAAAGAAGGTAAGGATGTCCGATGAGCATTATTGTTGGGAGAAAGGGTTGCCGATTGTCAAACGTTGATGCCGTATCGTTCCCTTTCTTCTCCCGACTGATTCTCAGATTTAATCCGTGACGAGGATTTTTCCTCTCGTCAATTGTCAACTCCCAAATTTTAACCTTAGGGAATGTTGCCCGCACTAAATCCGGCAATCCGATTACCTTTGGGCATCCATAATAAACCTTTTTATTCACGAGACAGCACACCAGCCGCGGCACAAAGAGGGCATCGCATTTCTTCTGGAGGGAGGCACAATGTCCCAAATAGACCTTTACCGGAAGGCATATCTCCGGCGGGGCAACCCGGAGACCTTTGCCAATTGTCTCCCGGGTTGTCTCTTCTGAGACGACGATGGTGTAGCCTTTATTTTCTAAAAATTCCTTCCACGCCGGAAAGTGATAATAATAGTGGAGTGCCTTCGGAACACCTAATCTCATACTATCATAATAGAATGATTACGGCGATAATAAAAAATTAAAAAACAACCGATTTCTTTTTATCGCGGACATTAACTTCCTTATTCCCCACCCCTAACGACAACCAATCTTTTCTCGGTGTCGTTTTGCAGGAGCGGGCAACTGGCGAGCGATATCGTGCCCAGAAGGGCACTCCCACAAAATTTCCCATAGGGACTACTTTGTCCCCTCGGCAATTGCCTTCTCGATCGTCTCCCGAAGTTTTTCCGGGGTGGAGAAGTTTAAGAGGGCAACCTCTAATTGTAGGACCGGCGAGGCAAATCTTATACCCGGCGCTATTGAGATTACTTCAATCCGTCGGATATTAGGAAAACGAGTGGTAAAGTCATTCCATATCAGGTCATAGAGATTTTGCCAACCGACCGGATTAATTTTAATTGTTGAACCCCAGAGGACAATTCCTACCTTCCGTAAAAGTTTTGGGAGGGCATCGCGGTGATAATTGGTCGCAATGACGATATTATCCTTCTCCGCCAAAAAAAAGCCTTTCTTCTTCTCTTGGTCAAGGAGAAAAACCATATTTTCCTTCCAAAACACCGCCTTAAAATTATCAAATAAAGGCATTTTACTAACTAAGGCGTTAGCACAGAATCTTCCCGTAAACTCTTCATTTTCCCAATATCTCCTTGCCTTTTTATCGGCATAGGTTTCATGGATATCATAATTGATGAATACCTGTTGTAAGGTTTCCACTCCGGTAAACTTGGGAAGGGAGGCAAGGAGAAGACCAACGCTAATCTTGGGGAAGAGTAGGTCTTCGGAGATGAGAAGAAACTTCTCCGTTGTTAACCGCAAAGCCATATCTTAGTTTACCCGTATTTGCTTAGTAAAGAATATCATTTCAAAAGGTTGGGATTTAGGCTAATCGCCCTTTCTAAGGCCTTTACCGCCTTTTCTTTTTCCCCGCGATCCCGATAGACAATTCCTAAGTTATACCAGGCAAAGGCGTTGTTGGCATCAATCCTTATCGCCTCAATGAATTTTTTCTCCGCCTTTAGAAGTTCTCCCTTTTTATAATAGGCATTGGCTAAATTATAGATTATGGAAGGGTTCTTTCCATCAAGCCGGGATGCCCGCTTATAATAAGCGATTGAATTTTCATAATCGCCGAGGGCAAAAAAAAGATTGCCAAAGTTATAGAGGGCGGAAAGGCATCTTGGGTCAATATTTAAGGCGGCATTAAAAGCTACTTTGGCCTTTTCGTAATCTTCCGCTTTCATATACGCCACTCCTAAATTGGAATGAATCTCCGGGTCGTCCGGTTTATAAAGCAACGCCCGCTGGTAATAGTTTATTGCCTTTTTGAAATTCTCCCGGTAGGTATAAATATCTCCTAAAAGGCAATATCCTTGATAAAAATCTGGTTTCAGGCGCACCGCCAACTTCGTAAATTCCTCGGCCTTTATGTAATCCCTTTGTAAAAAGAAGAGCCGACCGATTTCATAGATAAAAAGTTCATCAACCGTTTCTTGGGGTGAGACGACCTCATATAAGAAGAGCAGGTTGCGCAATCGCTGACGAGTCTCTTCTTTCGCCCAATGGCCGGAGGAGGAAGTGAAAGACATCTCCGTTCGCTGGAAGTAGACAAGATGGAAAAGAAACGAGAAGAGGTTAACCGCTTTTCCGATAGCGCGGGGAACAAAAGTAAGTGGTGAAGGCTTATCTATCTCCCAATAAACTGCTTTGTTATCTAAAAGAACGATTAGATTTATCCCCCCTTCGCCTTTGTGAAAGTGACAAGTGAGCCCCAGACTCATTAAAAGATAGGCCTCAATCAAGGCGAGAAAGAGCGTGGGTAGTTTTCTTCTTTTCTCGGTTGAGGAATATATCTCCAGAGCCTCTTTTAAGGTGAGAAAACCGCTCGCCGCGGGTAAGACCTTTATCCCGGCTCTCTTCCTTAAAAGTCTTTCCCGCAAGCCAGCAAGGCAACAAAATTTTTTTTCAAATTCCTCTGGGGATTTTATGGCATCTTGAATATTTGGTTTGGAGACATCCCAGCCAGACTCTCTTATCCGATGAAAAAGCCTCCCGAGTTCTATAATCTGCTCTTCTTCATTTCCCGGGCGCGGAAATTGCTTTTGGGGATAGAAAACGGGTTCGTTTTTGACCGAGAAGAGAGAGACGAGAAAGGCAAAGGTAATATGTTCACCAAAGTATTTTTTGAGAAGTCCGATATTTTCTAAAAATTCCCGGGAAGAATTGAATAACTGCACTGGAGAGAATAAAGGGATTGAGAGGATTTCCTTAAATAACTCCTCTTCTTCCTCCGGAAGAACTCCGCAAGCTCGTTGGGCAAGTTTTTTCTTTTCCCTTTCGGAGAGGAGGATAAAATTTTTTTCTTCGTGGCTAAGCAATGCCTCAGCCCATAAACGATTATATTCTAAGTGATTTTCAATTATCGCTTCTTTCGTCATCTAATTATTATAGCCCAGAACTTAATAAAAGTCAACGGGACGCTTTTGCCGCCCCTTACTTATTTGATTTTACTACCAACTCCTCAAAGGCGACAAGTTCTTTCCTCACTCCGGTAATGACGGCTTGTGTGCCGGAGGTCTTCCTCGCCAATATTTTCTTCTCTAACTTGCCTTCATCTTTTATACCAATACCTTTGAACTGGTTGAGGAACTCCTTTTTCTTGAATTCTTGCTCCCTCTCCCTTGCCCTTTGGATATAGATACTCTTAATCTTTAATTCTTTATCCAAGCCGAAGACGAACTCAATCGCTCCGTATTCTCCCTTCTGGTTTGCCGCCAGGATATACCCAATCAACCTTTTCTCTTCGTTATATAACTCATAATATGAAAAGACCTCTCTCTGCCCGGGCAGAAGTTTACTCCCTAATCTCTTCTCAATCACCTTTCTCTTCTCATCGGGAATTTTTATTGTCACGGTCTTGTAATCAAAGGCATCAGGAAAGATTTTGCTCATCGTTCTTTCCGGGTTGCGCCAGACGCAGATGTAAAGTTCCTGCCCGTTAGCGAAGCGGTGCCACTGGCACAATTGGAAGTTAAAAATTCCGGCTAAGATAATTATAAATCTGAGCGGTAAACTCATTTTCCCCTCCCCTTAGATTAAATTTCTGGCCAATACGGAATTGGGTCGGTAAGCCAAAGATGGTAATATTATAAGTCAGACCGCCGGTTATTGTTACCTCTTTCCCTAAGTTTAGATAACCGATTCCTAAGTTCAAGTCGGTTCGGGGTAAGATTGCGTAATCAAACCCGCCGAAGATACCTGATAATACCTTCTCTTCTTTTTTGCCGATGACACCTTCACTCCGCAATACCCCTGGTCCGAAATATTTGATTAAATCAAATGAAAGGAGGCGGATGAGATGAAGGGTCTCATCCATAATAACCTTTCCCCAAAGACCAGAAAGACCAAATCTAAACTCCTCAAATTCCACATTCTGGTGACCGAGGCGGAAGGCAAGGAGTGGCCCAACCTTTTTTGTCCATTCCATACCCGCACCCTGGCTTAAAGAAGCCCCATAATCAAAATCGCCAATCAAACCGGAAAGCATAACGCCATTATCAACATCGGTTCCGAGCGCCGCCTCGGATATTACCGGAAATAATAGCCTCTTCGTTGAGTAATTTGGCAAAAGTCCGAATGGCAATCGGTAGCGACCAAAAGTCCATTGCCATTTGCCAAGGGGGCCTTTGTAGAGAAGGTTGACCTGGTCGACTTTCAGTTCCTTGAAACCCTGCTGCCAATTCAAAAAGAAGAAGAGAAGCAACCGGTCCCCGATTCTATCAGAGAATATCTGTCGGGCGCTAAGCCCTAAACCTTGGATGAGAAATTCTTGCTCCTTAAAATCGGTTCTATATCTTGTGTCTAAATCAGCCGTCACGGAAAGTGCCCCTTGGTTCTGAGAAGTCAGAAGCAAGAGAAAAAAAGAAGCCAGAACAAAAGAGTAATTGGTTTGCGGTCGTAGCCGCCGGTATAGTTTTTGGTCACGGTTTTTGGGACCAAAGACTGAAGACCGGACCGGCCGCCAAGACCGAAAGCCATTAACTACATTCTTTTCGGACCTCTTGCCTCTATCATTATTCTTTAATCTTGCCATCTTCTAAGTAGATGATGCGGTTTGCCATCTTTGCCAGTTCTAAGTTATGGGTGACGACGACAACTGTCAAACCCTTTTCGTTTAGGTTAAAGAATATCTCAAAGACCTCACGAGCGGTTTTTGAATCAAGGTTACCGGTCGGCTCATCCGCCAAAAGAAGCAAAGGGTTATTAACGAGTGCCCGGGCAATTGCTACCCTCTGCATCTCACCACCGGAGAGTTGACTCGGCCGATGCCGAATCTTATTTTCTAAACCCAATAACTTTAACAGTTCTTGTGCTCTCGCCAGCCGTTTTTTATTCCGGCTGAAAAGTCCGGGAAGTGATACATTCTCTAAGGCGGTGAGGGTGGGTATTAAGAAGAACTGCTGAAAGACAAATCCGACGGTATTCCTTCTTATCTTTGTTAAAGTAGAGTCACTCTCCTGAGTCAATTCTCGCCCATCAAGGAAAAACCGACCATGGGTAAGTCGGTCAATACATCCCAGGATATTAAGAAGTGTTGTCTTGCCAGAACCCGAAGGTCCGACAATTGCTAAGAAATCACCCTTCTTCACCGAAAGGTCAACTCCTTGTAAGGCGAAGACCTTTTCTTCACCCCTCTTATAGACCTTCACCGCCTCTTTAAGTTGTGCTAACGCGCCGCGCCCGCTTTCGGCAATTTTATCATTCATTTCTTACCGCCTCCATTGGAATTGCTCTTGCCGCCCTCAATGCCGGATAAAGGGAAGATAATAAACCAACCGCGGTCACTAATGCCGAGGTTATTAGAGCCAAGGAGAGACTAGGACGGACGATTCTTGCCATCGGAACGAAACTGACTAAAAATCTTCTTATATAGTTTTCAAATTGCGGCGTGAGGAGAGAACCATTCAAAAGCCCAAAAGCAACACCGACCGAAATAAGAATCAATGTCTCCAAAAGGACGAGATGGATAATGTCAAAGGAAGAGGCACCGACGCATCTTATGTAGCCAAACTCCTTTCTCCTCTCAAAGATGGTCATAAGAAAGGTGTTCATTATCGCAAAGATACACATTCCCAAGGCGATTACGACCATTACGAGCATTATCGCCTTGGTTGAGCCGAAGAAACTTAAAACCCCTTTACTTAAAGTCTCCGAAGGAAGTAGGAAGTATTCGGCGGGCAATACCTGTCGCATCTCTCTCTTCACCTCCTCCAAGTGAGCGAGAGAGGTCAGTTGGATACCAATCCCGGAGAGTTTCCCTTCTCGGGAGAAGAGTTTTAATAAGACCGAAAGCGGCAAAAAGAATGTGCCGTCATCTTGGGTATAGGTCGGTTCTAAGATACCAACCACTTCAAATTCCCGATTAAATTGCTCAAAGAAAATCTTATCTCCAATCTCACGTTTTTCCAGCCGGGCAATGGTTTGCCCAAGGATAATGGAATTGGTATCCTTAAACCAAGAGCCTTTTAAGCGCCAGTTTGGCCGGATTCGCTCAATCGCTTCGGTTGCCCCGAAAAATATGTCGGTCCTTGAGCCATCCGGAGTCGTTATCGCAAGAATACTGAACGGCATTATCTCCTTTATATATTTTGCTGACTTTATCTTTCTTATTGTATCAATAACCCCTGTCCCGACGAACTGCGGACTGGCGCCTCCTTGGACGATTATTGACGCCGCCTCCATTGGACAGCCCTCTTTTGAGATATAAAGGTGGATACCGCTCTTTTTGACCAGTTCCTCCTCAACCGCCGATTTATAACCCCGGTCTAAGGAGAGGACAGTAAAGACGACAATCGTTGCCACTACTACACTGAGAATTGTGAGCAGGGTTCGGATTTTTGAACGGAGTAAGTTTTTAAGAGAAAGGCTTATGAAACTCATAAAACACCAACCCGTGCGGCCTCTCTCATCTCTCTTTAATTTCCAGACCTAAGAGGATAAGAAATGGCTTTTCCTCTCCACTTACCTTACCATAGACTCTTACCGGGCGTTTCTTTTTCAGGAGGGTAAGAATCTTCGCCCCAAAGTCGGCAAAGACCTTAATTGAAAATGAACCCTCTTGATAGGTAAATTCACAGCCCGAAGAGCAGAAATAACCAACCGTTCCTTCCAGTAGAACCTCTTGGTCCTGGTAGGCGAGAGGGTCAACAAGGATTGCTTGAAGGGGAGTAACCGCAAGACCCTTGGGAATTGAGGCGCCAATTCCCGCAAGGTTTTTCTTCTGAGTTCGGGCCGAGTATCGGAAGACTACTAAAATAACTATTATACCGATAATAAGAGCGACTACCCTTCCCTGAAACTTATCCATTTTCACCTCCCCAGTATTTCTTTAACGATACTTAACACTTCTCTTGGATTTTTCCCCAATAAAACGAAGAGTGGTTCTTTCCCCCACCCTTCGGTTTCATAAAAGATTTTCGGAATTTGGTTATTAGAGCGGGAAAAAAGGGACTTTATCTTCCATCCCATAGACTTCCTATCTTCCTTCTGTAATTCCTTTGGTTCTTTTCTTCTATCTATCTTCCCCAGGAAAATCCCTTTCCTTAAACAGTAACTTTTAATCCGGCGTAAGATTTTGTCGTCATACTTAAAATTTAATGACGCCCGCAGTCCCTTATCATATTTTGCCACCTCAATTAAAAGACGGGCGAGATGGTCTGAGGCACCAAATTTCACTTTGCCAGCCGCTTTTGGTCTCCCATCAACCACCGTAATCCTGCCGTCCACTGCGGCCACATCGGTAATCTCCTTTGGATTCTCTCGGGCATAGGCGAAATTCGTCCTCACCTCGGGAATAAGTTCGGCGAATTCTTTCATCTTTTCTAATTCCTTAACGCCCGCTCTCAATTCCCTTAATATTCGCAAGTCCATCTTTCTTTTCATTTCCCTAAGGTGCTAAAATAGGCATTCCAGAAAGGGTCAACTTTGACCGGCGTCAGTTCTTCTCTTCGCCCATCTTTTCGGATAAAAACCCGCTCGCCTTCTTTAATTTCGCCAATCACGAATGCCAAGATACCTTCTGCCTGCAAAGAAGAGAGTAAAGAAGGAAGATTCTCTTCGGGCGCAGTGATAATGAGAGTTCCTTCACTTATTGAAATTAATGGGTCAATCTGAAAATATTCACAGACCGCCTTCACCTCATCGGGAATCAAAATTTTGTCTTCCCATATCTCAATACCGGTATTTGAGGCATTGGCGACTTCGTATAAACCATTTAAGAGACCACCTTCGGTGGCATCGTGCATCGCGTGGGCATATCTGCGAGCAGTGAGGGCCTCTTTAACCACCGTCATCTCAAAGAAGAGCCTTTTTGCCTTTTCTGTTCTCTCTTTACCTAAACTCTCTACCAATTCTTTCTCGGCCTGTAAGGCTAAAATTCCGGTTGCCTCAATTGCCGGACCTTTCGTTATTATTACTCTATCCCCTACTTGCGCATTGGAGGGCGGCGTCAATTCCTCTCTTTTCCCAAATCCCCAGACCGTGCAGCCACCATTTAAGGGATAGGAAATTCCCGGATAAACACCAGTATGACCACCGACAATCGCAATACCCAATTTTTCACACTCCTGATGAATCTGCTGCCAGAGGAAACTAAACTCTTCGGTCTTTGTGCCCGGTGGTAAGAGAAGGCATATCGTCATAAACTCCGGCTTTACCCCCAGAACCGCCACATCACTGGCACAGATGTGAACAATTGACCAGCCAAAATAAGGGATTAAAACCGGCATCCCAAAGGTCGGGTCTTCGGCAACCACCATAACCTTCTCATCTAAGTCAATCACTCCGGCATCAACCCCATGTTGTGGCTTTATCAAAACCCTTTCATCCGCTCTCCCTAAATTAGGGAATATTATCGTCTCAAATATCTTTCGGTCTAATTTACCGATTTCCGGCAAAGGAAGGTCTTTCATCGTTCCTCCTATGATTATGCCAGCCCAAGTAAACCGGCTCCCTGCCCTCAAATATCATTTTAGTCCAATTAACCGGGCATCGGTTATGAGCCGGTGGGGCTGGCATCAAATCTTATCTTTCCCATCTTAATTATGACGCAAAAAGAGCCCAAAAAGTTACGCAGGTGCTAATCACCAAATAATTGGTCTTCCTAATTTAGCAAAGAGACTTAGGAAGCCGTTGGTTAGAGAAAACTTTCTTAATGAGAATCCTAAGAATTCAAGAGAGGGGATTTATAAAGAGAGAGGAGTTCAAAGATATACCCTAAGATTAAAGATAGGATGCTTATAACTGTTAGATAGAATATGAGAATTTTTGTCCCGAACTCCTTTCTTATGACCAAGAGGGCACCCCAGGCGGTAATTGGACCTAAGATTAAAAGTGCCATTGCCGCACCGATATTCATACCCCGAAATATTAAGGCGTGGACCAATGGCACACTGCTCGTTGAGCAGATATACATTATTATCCCAAAGATTAGGGCGAAGATATAACCGCCGGGACCGGAGAGATAACTTTTGATAAAAATCCCGATTGGGACAACAGTAGCGACAACAGCGGCTAAAAATATACCGATTAAAGTCTCCTTACCAATATCTTTTGGCATTTCAATGAAGGCAAATTTGAGGGTGGAGCGGAGACGATTGAACAGGTTTACTTTGTGTAATTGGCAGGAAGAGACGGCAGAACAGTGGGGGCAAGGCTTTTCTTCTATAATCCGGGGCTGGAATTTTATCTGGTTGCCCAAGATACCTAAGATAAGACCTAAGGTGATGACGGATAAAAATATATACAGGGTAAAACCAAGACCCAAGAGGCGATAGGTTACCAATAAGGCGCTTACTGATGTTGCCGGGGTAGCGGCTAAAAAGGCTAAGACCGGACCAAGACGCGCCCCCTTGCGATAGAAGGTTATCGCCATGGGTAAAGAACCAAAACAGCATACCGGGAGGCAAGTTCCGACAATTGTGGCGTAGAAGATGGGTCTTATCCCACCGCCGCCGAGATTTTTTTCAACCCAGTCCGAAGGGACGAATTCGTGGATGAGACCAGAAATTAAAAATCCAACGGCAAGCACGGGTAGGATTTCCAGGAGGTAATGGAAAAAGATGGCGATTAGTTGTTCCATTATCTATTCTAACTCATCTTAATTATGACGCAAAAGAACGCAAAAAGTTACGGTATTAATTACCAGTTCCAAAGTTCTTTCCGAAAGCCTCGGCAGAGGAATCCTCGCTATTCTTTCAGGCATGGGCAGGGAGATTGTTTGATACCGGATTTGGGGTTTAATTTCTCTTCAATACAGCAATTTCTCTCAAGACATTGATTGATTGCCTTTTGGATTAAGGTCGTATCACAACCGCAAGCGGATACCTTTATTCTTTCTAGGATGCTTTTATGCCCTTGATTGACCCTCTGGATTTTCCCTAATAACTCAGAGCACTCTTCTTTCGGAAGTGAATCGGAGCAGTGAATCGCCAATTCCACCTCACCTAACATCGCACTCAATAGACCGGGATGAATCCGCTTCTGCCTTTCAAATGCCCAGAGCAATTCATTTGCCCTCCTATCCGCAAAAGTTAGATGAAGAAAGGCATTGCTCTTCTGGTCAACAGTCAAGGTATGCTGAACCTTTTCTGCAAACCGTTTAACCGGATATAGAATATGCCCGGGCATACTGCGCGCACTGAAAGAGAGCGTTGTCCAGCCAACAAAGATAACCAATAATATTAATGAGACCACTCGCACCGGTGCCAGTGCCAATACCCTTTGCAGTCTAAATCGGAACGATGGCGCCCTTTGTTCGGCAATCACTTTTTCAACTTCCCAGAAGAAAGCACTCATCACCTCCGGGGAAGGTTCGGGCTTTGGCAAACCCTTAATTTTAACTGACAAGCGCAAAATGGGTTCTAACTCCTGGGAAAATTCCGGATATTCCCTTAAACAATCCTCAACACTTCTTCCTTGCTCAATTTTGGTTAATAATTTATCTAAGACCTCTTCAATCTTTAATCTCATAACCCTTTTTTCTAAAATATTCCCTCAATGCCTGTAATGCCCGAAACTGCAGGGCCTTGACCGCCCCCACTCGTTTCCCCATAATCCTACTCACCTCTTCATTAGAATATCCCTGAATAAAACGGAGGTTTATAACCTCTGCCTGTTCTCTAGTTAGGCAACACATTGCCTTCTTGAGGATAGACGGATTTAACCATTCTACATTCTCTTGCTTTACTTCTCGCTCATCCGGAATATCCTCTTCCAAATCATCAATTTTCACTTCTTTCCTGACCCCCTGCCGGCGATAAAAATCAATCACCATATTGGAAGCAATCCGATAGACCCAGTGCTTAAAATTCTTTTTTTGCCCAGGCAAATTTTTTAGTATCTTCAAAATCACCGCGCCGGTCAAATCCTCAGCATCTTCTTTTCTTTCAACCCGATAAAAGATATAACGGTAAACCTTAGGATAAAGATACTTAAAGAGCCGGGTTAAGGCATCCTTATCACCAACCTTTGCCGCTTTAACCACCTTTAATAGTTCATCGTTATTTAGTTCTTCATTTAATATAGACGAATTAGCCGGCATAAAGTTACGGATAATATTAAATGCTTTAAGGCTAAAAGTCAACCTGGACGCCGCTCCGCGTTACCCTTTGTTTATAGAACTTACCGCTCACCGACCTTGCCAACTCTAAAACCAGTTATAGAAGAATAAGTATCCTAAAAATAAGACTAAATTAAACACCGCCGAAGAGAGATTAAGGTCTTGTCAACTAAACCTTATGAAATTCCTCAGATACTATCTTCATTATCTCCCTTAAAATCTCCCTATCGCAACCCTCTCTTAAAATTCCTTTACTGTCCTCAAATAAGCATAAACCAGACATAACTCATCCCTTTCTTCTGAAATAAAAATTCTTTTACCATCTTGATGACCCTATCCTTTATCTCCTCACCCTTCGCATATCTCTCCACTGTCTCTTTCTGCCTTGTTTCTTGGAAAGGTTTCTGTCCTGCCAATCTCTTAACCTCCCTTCTAAAGGCATCACCTTTATCATCAGCGGTAATTTTAGCCCCTTTTCCTTATATCCCTTCTGAATTTCCTTCAACTTATTTACATTACTTCTATCCTCTCTTGTTTTTTCCAATCTCTGAAAGTATTCCTCGGCAAAGGCAAGAGAGTTAGATAAGATAATCCTATCCAAATTTTGCCTCCTGTTAATTACCCGAACAAAAGTTCTATAACTATTGTTATATAACAATAGTTATAGTTTTCAAAGCCCGATTTTTGGTCCTAAGTCTTTGGTTTGCCGTAACTTATTGGATTTTTTAAGGAAGATAGGGGGTAGCCCTCTGGGTCGTCTTCTTGGTCTATTTTTTAACCTAATCCTTGGTCTAATTGAAAGCCTAATTTTCGGTCTAATTCTCTAACTATTTCTCTTTCTAACCGAAGGGCTAATTCTCTGTCTAATTGTTAGCGTAATTCTTTAAGTAATGGAGTTAGTAATTCTCGGTCTAATTCTCTGCCTAATTCTCAGTCTAATTGAGCGTCTAATTCTCTAAGTAGTAGGACCAAATACCCTATTATTTTTGCGACAGGTGGATAGTCTTATCAGAGGTCGCAATTGTTTTTTAAGTTATTGAAAAGTAAAGACTTAAAAAGAAGATAAAAGATTAGGGATTATATTAGCCTGTAAGACTTTTATAAGGTGATTAGGGTTGTTTTTTCTTTACGGTTTCCCTACTAAATTTAAGCCATTGTAAATCAATAACTTATTTTATAAAAGATGGTTGTAAGGTTTGGTATAAGTAATGCATTAGTAAGGGTTTAGATGGTGCTGAAATGAAAGGCAGGAAGGAATTTCAGAGAAAATGCGGCTCTCATCCGTGGGCCTATCCGGGGAATGAAAGGAGGCAACTAAAAATGGGAGGGAGTGATGGAGGAGAATAAGCAATCTTTATCTCTCTTCTTTTCTACGGAGAATATCGCTTTCCATTCTCTATTTTATCTCTTTTCATCGGTTGGTCCAGCGCTCTTCCAGATTTTTCTCGTCTTTTTCTTAGCCCGATATATTTCACCGGCGAAATTTGGTAATTTTATGCTTGTTTATTCAGCCCTCACTCTTCTTGTTCTAACGGTAACCGCTTGGATTGATGGCTCAAATTTAAGGTTTTATGCGGTATATGAAGGGACGAAAGATTATCAGAAATTTTTTAGCACGGTCTTCGCTTCACTTTTCCTATTACTCTTCGCCGTAAGTGGTCTCCTTCTTTTATTGGCAGTTATTCTTAAAGAAAGATTAACGTCAGGAATGTGGAGTATGATTAGCGCGGGCATTTTGGCAATGCCATTTTATGGTATTATATTTTCGGGGAGTGTCTTTTTACAATCCGCGGTCCGACCAAGGGCGTATGCCTTTCTCAGATTAGCATTTTTTCTTTTGAGTTTTTTACTTGGTATATTTTTTATCTTGCGATTTAACTATAACCCGAATGGTATCTTTTTTGCCTGGATAGTAGCCGGTGTGATATTGTTGCCCTTTCTTTTGAAAACGGTCTCCTTCGGTCAGAATTTTCGGATTAAGGAGATAAAAATGGATTTACTTCGGGAAATTTTTATCTATGGCGCGCCGTTCATCGCAACGAAGATTTGTTGGCTTCTTCCGGGAAATATTGAGCGGTATCTATTAAGGATATTTAAGGGGGCGAGTGAAGTGGGGCTATATTCTACGGGATGGGCACTTTCTAATAAGGCGCTTCTTTTTTTCTCTTTCTTAACGGCGGCGACTTATCCTTTGGTGTGTAAATGTTATGAAGAGGAAGGGAAGGATTCCGTGCCGGGGTTTTTAAGAGGATTGGTGAGGATTTACTTTCTCTTTTCCTTTCCATTAGTAATACTCTTATCCGGATTAGCCAGAGATATTTTCACTCTCTTCTTAAATTCGGCTTATCAATCTGGGTATATTTTACTGCCGTTTATTACTCTGGGCACCTTCTTTTTCGGGTTAGGTCAGTATACCTCTAAGGGGCTGATCTTAGAAAAGAAGACCAACACTTATCTCTGGGTAGTGGCTTCCTTCGCCGCACTTAACCTATTATTGAATTTTCTTCTTATTCCTTTCTTCGGGATGCTTGGGGCAAGTATTGCCTATCTCTTAGCTAATTTCTACTTTGCGGTCGCGGTGAAAGTAAAGAGTGATTACTTTTTACCCTTTGCCCTACCTTGGAAATCCCTGAACCGGATTATCACCTCCGCAATCTTTTCTGCCGTGGTGATTTTCCTTTTGCATCAATTACTGCCCACTAAGATTCTCTTCTTTATCGTTAAGAGTTTAATTGGTCTTGCGACCTATCTTTTTGCCCTCTTGGTTTTAGGTGAGATAAGAACCAGAAATGTCCTGCGGGTTTTCCGCTACATCGGAAGGGGACTGGCCTATGGCTATAGCAAAAAGACGTAAGGTTAATCGGGCGATTATCCTGGCCGCGGGAAATTCCCGTCGGCTCTTTCCCTTAACCAAGACCTGCCCGAAATGTCTCCTTGGGATTAATGGCCAGACACTTTTAGAAAGAACCCTCTCGGCTTTGGTTGAGAGTGATATTAAAGAAGTAATCATTATCACCGGGCACGGAAGATTTCGGGTTGAAAAGGCCGTGGCGGAATTTAATTATTCCGGTTGGGTGAGGTTTTTATTTAATCCCTTCTATGCGGTCACGAATAATCTCGTCTCCTTAGGATTGGCCCGACCTCTAATGGATGACGGTTTTCTTTTGATCAATTCTGATCTTTATTTTGATAACCGAATATTGTTTAAGTTAACCGAGGCAGAAGGTGATTGTCTGGTTATTGAGCGGCAAAAGCCCCTTGGCGAAGAAGAGATGAAAGTGAAGATTGAAGACGGGCGGATAGTAGATATCGGCAAGGATTTGTTGCCTTCGGTGGCAAGTGGTGAGTATATCGGGATGGCAAAGTTCTTAGCTCGTGGTGGGAGTTTATTGAAGGAGAAGTTGACCGAACATTTAGCAAGAAATGGTTATCAAGAATTTTATGAGTCGGCAATCAAGGACCTATTCGTTCCCATCCCGATAAAGCCAGTCTTTACCGATGGGTTGCCCTGGATTGAGATTGATACCCCAGAGGATTTAGCAAAGGCACAAGACCTTGGGATATGAGAAAATGGAGGTAGGTTTATGGCTTTCTTAGGTAGAGGGATTGAGGTTCCACTCTTTCTCCGGATTAAAAAAGGGATACTGTCAGAAATTGATGGAGTGGTAAAAGAGGAAAATCTCTATTTCCGAAAGCCATTGATTGTTGCCGATGAACTGACCTGGCGGATTGCCGGAGAGAAGGTGGCTAACTCTTTTGGCGAGGCCTCTTCTATAATAATTGAGGATAATCGTTGGGAGGAAGTCGTCCGGACAAAGAGAGTGATTGAGGAGAAGGGGGTTGATTTAGTGATTGGGGTCGGGGGAGGAAAGGCGATTGATATTGGGAAATATACCTCTTTCCTCTCCCGGATAAATTTCATCTCTTGCCCAACCGCTCCGGCTCATGACGGAATATCTTCGCCGGTAGCGGTAATCCGAAAGGAAGGTGAGACACTGAGCCTTGGGGCGAAGATGCCAATGGGGATTATTGTTGATTTGGATATAATTAAAAACGCCCCATTATTAACCATACTCTCCGGCATCGGTGATTTGGTTTCTAACCTCTCGGCGGTTGAGGATTGGCAATTAGCCGTGAGGCGAAAAAAAGAGCGGTTGGATACCTTTGCTTATATCCTTTCAAAACAGGCAGCGCTTGCCTTTATGAGTAACGGTCATTTTACCTCTCACACCGATACCGCCTTCTTAGAGCGGCTTTTGGAGGGTTTGGTGATGAGTGGTATCGCGATGGAGATTACCGGCTCTTCCCGGCCGTGTAGCGGTGCCGAACACCTGATCAGTCATGCCTTGGATAGAATCCTTCCGCAACCTTATCCCCACGGGATTCAGGTTGGTTTGGCCACCCTCTTTACTAATGCCCTGCGGGGAAATTCCTGGAAGAAGATAAGAAATTTTTTCCTCAAGGTTGGATTTCCAACTTCCCCGGACCTGATTGGTATTAGGAAAGAAGATTTTTTATCGGCCTGTGCAATGGGACCAAAGATGCGCAAAGGACGATGGACGATTCTTGATGAAAAAGCGATTGAAGACTTCCCGAGAGTCTATGAAGAGGTTTATGAGGCGGTTAGACCGTTTGCCTACGGCACGGCACCGCAGAACATAAAGAAGAGAGATAAAATACCGATTACCAGTTAAAATGGATTACCCTTCGTTATTGGTTGATAATGACTTGGTAAAACAGAGGCGGCAAATCGCCCAGAAACCAAAAGACCAGGAAGAGTTTTGGGCTTTCTATGTATTACGACCGTTCTCAATTTATTTTTCCTTTATTCTGCAAAGACTCCATCCCAACTTGTTAACGATTACTGGGATATTCCTGATGATTTTGGCTTCGGGCTTTTTCTTGTCCGGCCAATTACTCTTCGGCTGCTTGGTTTTTCAGGCGGCTTATTTATTTGACTGTCTGGATGGCGAAGTCGCCCGGCTTAATCAAAAGTTCTCCCGCTACGGTAAATCCCTTGACTTTCTATTACATGCAATAGATGTCCCGTTATTATGGTCTTTCACCTTAGGGATAAGAAAAAGTCTTCTAATACCTTATTATCAAATGGTAATCATTTTTTTACTGGCCTTAGTTAATTTTGTTGGTCCGCGACTTTATCATTACTTAAAAAGGACCAATGGTTTTGATTTAGCCTCACAGTTAAGGCGGAAGAATTTTATATATAACTTCCTCGCTTTTCTCTTCTCATCGCTCGGGATATACACCATTGCGCTACCGTTCATAATCTTTCTGCCCGGTTTCTTGCCCACCCTCATTCTTATATGTCTGAGCGGTTCCTTAGCCAAGACCTTTGCCCGATTAATCATTGGTCATAAGAATTTTTTAAGGAGGCCGGGTGATTAACGGAAAAGTAAATTTTTGGCGGACAAGAAGTTTGCCTCTCCCCTATTTACTTTATCTCTTAGCCATCGCCCTGGCCGTCGCTTTGTATACCCATTTTCCAATTACACTTTTTCTTGTCGTTTTTTGCGGAATAACCGGACTTTGCCTCTTTAAGCCAGATTGGGGATTATCTTTATGGGCTGGGCTTTTAGGGATTCAGTTAATGACCGTTGGTTCTTTGGGGATTAATATTGCCCCTTCTGATTTATTTCTAATTCCTCTGACCCTGGTGGTTAGCGGTCAAATCCTCACCGGCAAACGGGTTTATAAAAAGAGCAATTTAGCCATCTGGATTTTTCTCCTCTTAATTAGCCTCACCTTAGGGCTTGGTGTATTTTATCGGTCTTTTGGTTATCTATCTTCTTATACCCTGTTGAATAAATATCTCGGTCTTATCAGTTTGGCGCTTGCCTTTTTTATTGTCAAGCACTTCGTCAATGATGACGAAGAGTTAAATAAATTAATTAACGTCTTTTTTGTTTCCGGTTCCTTAATTAACCTCTTGGTCTTAAGTCTTTATCTCCTGAGCGTTAGCGGACGGGTGCATTTCCTTTCCGATACTATAAGGGAAGGCGGCAGATTAAGGGGTTTTCTCTGTGACCCCAATGCCTATGCCGGATATGTTTCTATCCTATTACTTTTCTCACTCTCTTTTCTTCTAACTGGTGAGCGGAAAGGACCTCTTTTATTCTCTTTATTTAATACCCTTCTTTTGACCTTGTCACTTTTCTTCACCTTTTCCCGAACCGGCTGGCTCGGATTTCTCATTGGTCTTGGGGTTATTTTGTTTCTTAGCAAAAAAATAAAACCGGCCTTATTATATTCGGCGCTACCTTTTCTCAGTTTTTTAGTCTTAATGCTCATTCTGCCCCACTTTGGACTGAGGCCAGACTTTTTTATCTTCCGCAAATGGACCTACTATGAGCGCCTGGATTTAATGAGTAAGGGGTGGGATTTATATAAGGAGAATTATTTATTAGGGATTGGGCTGGGAACCTTTCGGCAACTCTTCCCAACAATAATTCACAACTCATTTGTCTGGATATTGGTGGAAACCGGACCTTTGGGCTTGATTGCCTTAATTGGACTCTTTATCCAGGCGATTTCTGATTTGCTAAGATATGATGTTGGTAAATTGCGTGTGCCGGTGCTTAGTGGTCTTTTCGCTTATATCGGGTTAGCGATGGGGATTGAAGCCCTTTATCAGCGACCGCTCTGGCTTTTTCTCGCCTTGGGCTCGGCACTCAGTCAAATTAGATTGGAGCAAAAAGAGAAAGGAAAAGATAGCCAATGAGGGTATTACAGATAATTGGCAATTCTCGTTTTGGTGGTGGAGTTTATTATGTGCTATCAATTGCCCGCCAGTTAAGTAAAGAGGGGCAGGAGATCTTCATCTTAGTGGAAAATCCGGTTTGTGCCCAATATTTCCGGGAGGCTGGTTTTAAGGTTCTCTCAACGAATGCCTTCCGACGAGAGATCTCGCCCTATTATGACTTAAAGGCATTGGGCAGGCTGATTTATCTGATTAACCGCCTAAGACCGGATTTAATCCATACCCACACCTCAAAAGGTGGATTCATCGGTCGGTTAGCGGCAAGGATTGCCAAAGCCAAAAAGGTCATTCATACCGTTCATGGGTTCGCCTTCCATGAATTCTCTTCTCCCTTTGCCCAGGCATTTTATTCCTGGTTGGAGAGATATGCCAGCCGGTTTTGTCAACGGTTGATATTTGTGAATAAAAAGGATTGCGATTGCGCCCGGGAGAAAAAAATCGGCGATGAGCGAAAGAGAAGAATAGTTTATAATGGGATTAATTATCGGGCGATTGAAAAGATTTCTCCTAATTACCAATTGAAGAATGAACTGCGTCTTCCGGATGATGCCTTTCTTTTAACTTTTACCGGAAGGCTCTCCGCGCAAAAAAATCCTAAGGTTTTAATTGAAGGTCTGCCCAATATCTTAAAAGATTACCCCAATACCTACCTCCTCTTAATCGGTGATGACCTGGGCTTGGAAAAAGAGTTAAGGGTAAAGGCAAAGCGATTAAAGGTTTATGATAATGTGAGGTTTTTGGGGTTTCGTAAGGATTGTGTTGCCTGTCTTAAATCATCCGATTGCTTTGTCCTGCCTTCTTTATGGGAAGGTCTTTCTATCTCCCTTTTAGAGGCAATGGCTTGTGGACTACCTTGCCTCGTTTCGGATATTAAAGGGAATAATGAGGTAATTGTTGATGGGAAGAATGGTTTTTTATTTCCCCCGAAGGCGCCTGATTGTTTTGCGGAAAAGGTGAAACAATTGATTGCCTCAAAAGAACTGCGGAGGCGATTAGGTGAAGAGGCAAAAAGAACGGTTAGAGAATTATTCTCCGAGGAGATATTCTTAAGGGAGACGATGAAGATTTATCAGGAATGTGGGCTTGTGAGCCGCTTTACCCAAGGAGTATCTTAAAAAAGATGAAGAAGCGTCTCTTTGATATCATAATTTCGGCGAGCCTCTTAATCCTTACCTCGCCTTTGATTTTACTCCTAACCATCCTTATCCCTTTAACATCTAAGGGGAGACCATTTTTTAAGCAGAAGCGGGTTGGGAAATGGGGGAAGATATTTACCATCTATAAATTCCGAACGATGAAAGAGAATTCGCCAAAAGTAAGAAATATTGATGGGTCTTCTTATTACTCATTAGTGGACGAAAGAATAACTATCTTAGGTTCGTTTTTAAGACAATGGGGATTAGATGAGTTGCCACAACTTTTCAATGTCCTAAAAGGTGATATGAGTATCGTTGGACCCCGACCGGATGAACCCGACCAGGTGGAGTTATATGAGATTAAAGAGTTTCGGAGGCTTTTAGTCAAACCCGGGATTACCGGTTTAGCCCAGGTCTGTGGTCGCAATTCTCTCTCTTGGAAGAAGCGAAAGGAAAAGGACATTGAATATGTAAAGAAGGTATCCCTCTTCTTTGATTTAGACATCCTCTTGAAGACATTGGGAATTATTTTAAGAAAAGAGAAGCAATTCACAGCGTCTATTTGCGATGAGGATAAGGAGCAAAAAAATGTGGTTGGGTAAATTCGGAATGACAAAAATTCCCAATGAGTGGTCCGCACCAACCAAGCCGTCGGCATGGGTGTCCGGCACCAGCCAGGTAGAGAGAGTTCTGAATTTCTATAAACCGGTCTTTTTGACCGGGGTAGACAAGATTAAAGTTGGTGATTATTTGATGAACAAGATACAGGGATGGATAAGAGATGGGGGAATAATGAAGACGATTACCTGTGGTGTGGGCAAGAGTAAAGAAGAGATAATTGGTTTCATCCTATCTTACCCGGATAAATTTGACACAAAAGAGTTGAAGGTGTCGGTTTGGAAGATTCCGTTGATTATTGGTCGCGATGAGGCAGTAAAGAAAAAATTAGTCCAATCGCTTTCTTGGGCAGTCAGATTAAAACAGAAGAGCGCAAAGAAAAAAGAAGTTTATCTCTTTACCCGAATCCCCTCAAAAGACCAAGAGACGATTGAGGTCTTATTAGAAAATGGCTTTATTCCGATTGAGACCTTGGTTACCTTTGGTGCCGCAATTGATGAAGTCAATTGGCCATCGCTTTATGGGAGCAGGCAATTGGTGAGCGAATCGTGCCCCGAAGGGCACTTCCCCAACAACCTTAGGTTGGAGATTTCCCCGCCTTCTTTTTCTGACCTCAAATCCATCTTCCGGATCTCCGATGAGTCTTTTTCTCATTCCCGGTTTCGTAATGACCCAACTCTTTCTCTCCGTTCCGCGCGGCGGATTTATCGCTCCTGGCTGCGCACGAGTTTTGAGAAGAAGCGGCTATTGGTCGCGCGTTTCTCCGGAGTGCCCATCGGATTTGTGAGTTGGGATATTGACGAAGGGTTAAAGTCTTTTTTCGGATTTGCTGTTGGTTCAATTGGACTGATTGCTGTGGCAAGGGAGTTTTTGGGAAGGAAAGTTGGAAAGCAACTCTTCCTTTCCGCAGTTAGGGCAATGAAGGACAAGGGGGCTAAATATCTGACCGTCGGCACACAACTCTCTAATCAATCGGCAATTAACCTATATAAATCATTAGGCTTGAAAGAAAAGAAAAGTGAGGTTTCTTTACGGAAATGGCTGAGATGATAATCCCATTTTCTTTACCTTCTATTTCCGAGGCGGAGATAAAAGCGGTGACCGATGTGCTTCGGTCGGGTTGGCTAACTACTGGTGAGAAGACAAAGGAATTTGAAGCGAAATTCGCCCAATATGTCTCGGCAAAATATGCGGTAGCGGTATCTTCTTGCACCGCCGGACTTTTTTTGGCCTTGAAAGCCTGCGGGATTAAAGAAGGCGATGAGGTTCTTCTCCCCACCTGGACATTTTGTGCTACGGGTAATGTCTGCATTCACCTCGGGGCCTTACCGGTCCTATGTGATGTTGACGACGACTTTAACATATCAATTGATGAGATTGAGAAAAAGAGGACAAAAAGAACGAAGGCAATCATCCCTGTCCATTTCGCTGGTCTTCCTTGTTCGCTGGATAAAATTTCCTTTCTTGCTCAAGCGTCCACCAAAGAAAGGTTAGTAGTAATTGAGGATGCCGCCCATGCCTGTGGTTCAGAATTCATGGGTGAAAAAATTGGTCATATCTCAGATGCCACAGTCTTTAGTTTCTATCCGACAAAAAATATAACCACCGGTGAAGGTGGGATGGTGACGACCGATTCGGCAGAGATTTACCAAAAGGTTTCGGTATTGACCAGGCACGGCATCTCAAAAAATGCCTATGAACGTTACCGGCATCTTGGGGATTGGTATTACGAAGTAGTAGAAGGGGGCTACAAATATAACCTAACCGATATTCAATCGGCCTTAGGACTTGTTCAGTTAAGTCGGGTTGAAGAGTTCATTGCTCGGCGCACCGAGATTGCCCACCGGTATACCGAGGCATTCAAAAACCTAAATGAAATAATACCACCCCCCGGCCCCAAGGCGAAAGACCGGCATTCTTGGCATCTCTATGTCATCCGACTGGTCCGGGAGAGATTAAAAATTTCCCGCAATCAATTCATTGAAGAGTTAAAGAAGAGAAAGATTGGAACCTCAGTTCACTTTATCCCACTTCATTTCCATCCCTACTATGCCCAAAAATTTGGCTACCGGAAAGGAGATTTTCCTCGGGCGGAAAAATTTTACGAAGAAATAATCTCTCTACCCCTCTATCCCAAAATGACCGACGAAGAAGTAGATTACATCATTTCCGCAATCTACGAAATAGTAGAAAAAGAAAGGAAATGAGAAAGATAAAGGCATTCTCTAAGAACATAGACTCCTTTATGCCTAAAAACCGAACTTGCGCGCTTATGAAAATAATTCAAAAAGAAACCCTCATAAGAATCATCGCCGACATCCTACTGGTCAATCTTTCTTTCTACCTCGGAATAGTAACCTATCTAATAGCCACCATTAATGGGCAACCCCTTACCCCTCGTTTCCCATCTCCTCTTTCCAATAGTGCCCAACTAACAACAATAGGTTTTGGGGTGTATCTTTCTGCCTCATTGGTTCTCTCTTTGGCAACGCCTTTAATCTTTTTCCTCTTCGGATTTTATTCTTACAGCCGCTGGTATCGGGGGAGATATAAACTATTAATCATCATAACCGCGGTCTCCGTCTTATATTTGGTCTTTGGCTTTATTATGAATAATTTTTATCCGACGTCCTCTTTACCGCCTTTTGTTTGGGCGAGTGGCTATTCCTTCACTCTTGCCCTGGTCACCCTGGCGCGTCTTTTCGCCGTTCTCTTTGAGAATATTTTTAAGACCGAAAGGAAAAAGATGAATGCCGAGGGGGTGAAGCCAATAGAAAATGTCTTAATCATTGGTGGTGGTGGTTATATCGGTTCGGTTCTTACCCGAAAATTACTGAAACGGGGCTATCGGGTTCGGGTCTTAGATTTATTCCTTTATGGCGAGGAGTCGTTATCCGGGATTCAGGATAAGAATTTAGAAATCATCCGGGGTGATTTTCGTAATGTTGAGACGGTCGTCTCGGCAATGGAAGACCAAGATGCGGTCATCCATCTCGGGGCGATTGTTGGTGACCCGGCTTGTGCCCTCAATCCTCAGGTAACATTTGAGACCAATCTCCTTTCATCTCGGTTCATTGCTCAGACCGCTAAGTCATTTTACTTGCAGCGGTTCATCTTCGCCTCCACTTGCTCGGTCTACGGCGCCTCAAAGTTTCCCTTAAACGAAAATTCTCCAACCCTCCCCCTCTCTTTATATGCGATGACGAAGTTATTATCCGAAGAAGTGATTCTTAAAATGGGCGGCAATGGCTTTGTTCCGGTTATCCTCCGTTTTGCTACGGTCTATGGCTCATCCTATCGGATGCGGTTTGACCTGGTGGTAAATCTCTTATCGGCAATGGCCACCGTGGATAAGAAGATTACGATATTAGGTGGTGAACAATGGCGACCCTTTGTCCATATTGAAGATGTAGCCGATGCCTGTATTTTGGCATTGGAAGCACCAAAGGCATTGGTCGCCGGGGAAATTTTTAATGTTGGGTCGTCAGAAGAAAATTACCGAATAAGAGAGGTCGGAGAGATTATAAAGAGGATAATTCCGGAGGCGGAAATCTTTGAAGATAATGGGAATAAAGATAAGAGAGATTACTATGTCTCATTTGAGAAGATTAAAAGGAAATTGGGGTATAACCCACCAAGACGAGTGATAATGGGAGTAGAAGAGATTAGGGAAAAGATAAAAAGAGAGGAGGTGATAAATTATAAAGATGGTCGGTATAATAACTACCTTCACCTAACAAATAATGGCTATATCCGAGAGGTAAAATGGTGTGACCTCTTAAAGGTATTGGATAATGGATAGGAGGAAATATGAATTGGCATAAAGTCGTTCTACTCTTTTTATTTTTCTCTTTTTCTTTTCCCCAGGAGACTGGTTCAATTAAAGTAGCAATTTGGGGAGAGGTAAAGAAGCCAGGGGTCTATTACCTCTCCGGTGTCCCCGATATATTGGAACTAATCTCACAAGCCGGTGGTCCAACAGTTGATGCTAACCTTTCATCGGTTACTCTAATTGAAGGACTCTCCGGGAAGAAAAAGAAAGTGAGTCTTAAAGGTCCAATGACCTTTCTCGCCTCGGGTGATATTGTGGTTGTGCCGGCCAAGATGTCTTCTCGGATTAAAGATATTTTACCACTGGTCACTACCCTAACCGTTACGATTAATCTGGCATTGACGGTCTGGGGGAAATAAGAAGAGAGAATTCCTCTAACGAGAGGAGTCGGGGAAAAATTCAAAATAAGGAGGAAAAATGAAAGGTCAAGGAAGTGAAGAAAGAGGAGTTCAAACATTTATCTCAGTCTTAAACCGAAGGAGAAATTTAGCAATTTCGCTCTTCCTTATCTGTTGCGGCACGGTCGCAATCCTTACCTTTCAGGAGAAACCACTCTATTATGCTCAGACGGTTCTTCTGGTGGAGAATAATAGAAATCTTTCTCTCCTAAATGAAAATGTTCAATTCTATCCGACTAGGAAGCCGGAGAGTAATCACCTGGAGATGCTCAAGAGTATAACGGTTGCCGAACGCGTCTGGTCAAGATTGGGCGAAGAGGTCAAAGTGGGATTGGCTAATCCCCACCCACCAAAATCCAGTTATGAGGGAGCAATGAAACTGCTTTCGGCGGTTAACTTAAAATTACCTCGGGAGACCAATTTGATTACCCTCGGGATTAAAGCCCGGCGCCCCGATTTAGCGGTATCCTTGGTGAATTCTTATGCCGCAACTTATCAGGACTATATCCTTGAATGGCAGAAGGCAGATATTAGAGAAGTGAGAAGGTTCATTGAGACCCAATTGACCGATGTGGAAAAAAGGTTAAAAGAGAGTGAGGAGAAACTAAAAAGATACAAGGAAAAAAATGGGCTGATATCTCTCAATAGTAAAGAAAAGATTCTAATTGATAACGGGGCGACCATCCGCGCACTCTTAGAAGAAACCAGGAGTGAAAAAAAAGGAGTGGAAGAAGAGATGAGTCATATTCAGGCGCTCATTGGTGATGAGGGTAAGGGGATTGGCGACCGATTGGGAAATATCTCCTCGCCGGTCATTCAGAGTCTCAAAAAGACATTAGAGGAATTAGAATTAGAGAGGGTGAGACTTATGATGGACGGAGCGGATGCGCAAAATCCAAAACTGGTTGTCTTAAAAAAGAGAGTGATGGAGGTGAAAAAGGCGCTGAAAGAAGAATCGGAGAAAAGCAATACCCTAGAGGGGATAATAAATCCCTTATCCCGTCTGGAAAGATTGAATAACGCACTCTTAGATTTAGAGATTGACTACACTCGCTTAGCAGCGCGCGAAAAGATACTTCTTCAACAGTTATCAAGCTATGAAGCAGAGATTCAAAAATTGCCGGCGGTGGAGCAAGATTTAGCCGAACTGACCAGAGAAGTTGAAGCCCAACGTAAGATTTATACCCTCCTTCAAGAAAAATACGAAGAGGCGAAGATTGAAGAGGCTGGGAGAATTCCCGAAGTAAGAATTGTTGACCCGGCCTGGGAGGCAAAGAAAATCAAACCGGATCTCTTCCTAAATATTATCGCCGGTCTAATCTTCGGATTAGTCTTCGCCCTCTCCTCCGTCTGGATGGTGGAATACTTAGATACAACGATTAAGACCCGGGAAGACCTGTCGGCATTATCTCTTAGTGTCTATTCGCAAATCCCGGATTTGACTCGTTATCTCGTGGCAAAGGATACAAAAGAACGTTTCTTTTTAGTTTCTAACCCCGATTCATCAACCGCCGAGGCCTTCCGGATTTTAAGAACGGCCTTAGCTTTTGCCGCACCGTCATCTAAACCAAAGACCCTGCTCATTACTTCGGCCCAAGCCAGCGAAGGGAAATCAACAATTGCCCTAAATCTTGCTTATGTCCTGGCAAAATCCGGAAAGAAGACCCTCCTAATGGATTGTGATTTACGGCGTCCGGTTCTCCACACGATTTTTGAAACAAAGCGCAAACCTGGTTTGACTGACCTGATTATTGATAAGGTAGCAATAGAATCGGTAATAATCCCGACACCGGTTGAGAATCTCTATTTTCTGCCCGCCGGGACTACTCCACCCAGTCCTGCCGATTTACTGAACTCTAATCTTACCGAGGAACTTCTTTCTTCTTTGAAGCAGGATTTTGAATATATAATTATTGACACGCCACCGGTGCTGATTGCCGCGGATACCTTAATCCTTGCCTCTAAGGTTGACGGTGTTCTCTTAGTGGTTTATGCGGAAAGGACAAAACGGGAGACGGTTAAGGATGCAATGGAGGTTCTCCAAAATACCCCAGGCAAATTATTAGGCTGTGTGCTTAACGGTGTAAAACCAAGCCGACGCCATGGTTATTATTACTATCACCACTACTATTACCAATCCGACCATCAGCCGAAAGCCCAAAGAGGAAATTCAAAACTCTAAATTCTAAACAAAGCCAAAACTCACATGCTTATGAATAAATATTCTTTTAACCACCGGTGAACACGGAAGAAAAGAAAAAGAAGTATTTAGATTTTTTTTCTAAAACAGTGTTTATCCGTGTTTATCTGTAGTTAAATTCTAAATCTGTGTCTGGTTGTGTGGCACTACTTCGCAGAATACCCGTGGTTGCATTTATTGGGATTTTGGATTTTGGTCTTGGAGCGGGTATTCGGGATTAAATGACGAAGGAGGCTAAAATTTTACCTTTACTAAGAATAATCCACGAGCCGGGGCAGTGATAAAAGGTTTGTGGGGTAAGCCAGCGAAGGCGTTTATGATATCGGTCTTAGTAATCTGACCCCGCCCATAATCAATCAAGGCGCCAATTATTCGCCGAACCATTTTGTATAAAAATCGGTTGCCTTCAATTCTGATTATTAGAGAAGAACGCGACTTCTTCTTTAACGAAATCCTTTTTATATAGCAGACGCCCTTTTCTTCTGGTTGGTCACAAAAATGATGGAAATCCTTTTTGCCAACAAAGAATTTTACCGCCGCCGCTAATCGGGAGATGCTGATTGGGTATTCAATTTCCCAGACCCTTTCCCGCTGGATTGGAGAGCGACCCAAGAGGATGTGATATTCATAGACCTTCCATTTGGCTTGCCGTTGCGAATGAAAATCTTCTTTCACCTCTTTAATATCTTTGACATATATATCCTGGGGCAAGAGGGAGTTAAGACGAGAACGCAGGGTAGAAGGTGTGATACAAGAAGAGTAATGAAAATTAGCAAAGAAGGAGAATGCCGAAACAAACCGGTCTAAACGACTACAGCCGTAAACCTTTATCTTCTCACCAATGATTGCCGAGAGGACTTTTTCTAATTCTCCTTGAACGGTTCTTTTCTCTGGTTGTTTCTGCCAGCCAAAAAAATCTCGGCCGTCAAATTCTAATTCCAAGAGATAGTTCGGCACGGATGCCCGGAGTGTTTTCTATTGTGGCAAAGCAACAGAAGTAAAGGAGTAAGAATATTAAGGAAAATATTTAGGGTTTTTGATGGGGACTATTTTTTCTGTTGTTTTGCCTCAATTGTCTTCTGGCAATCAATACAGTAGCGACAGTAGGGAATAGCCTCTAATCGCTCCTCACTAATCTCTTGGCCACACTTCTCACATATTCCGTATTTCCCTTCTTTTATCTTCCGTAGTGCCTCCTCAATCTCCATCAATATTTTCCCTTCCTGAGTCGTGAGTTGGGAGGCAATCTCTTTTTGGTAGGTCTCAGAACTCAAATCGGCAATATGGGTGCGGAAGGTAGATATCTCACCGGTGGTCTCTCGGTTACTCTTTTCCACAATATTTTCCACCACCCTCTTCTGTTTAATGATATTCTCCTTCTCTTTTAATAATTTTTCGGTCAACCGGGATAACTGTTTCTTATCCATCGCTCACTTTTACCAGGGTTACGCTAACTTTTAATTTATTTACCATAATATCTTTTTTTATATCACCGGCCACTTCACCTTCTTCAATGCTCTTGGCCAATGTCTCCTGTGATATGTAGGATGCAAACTCTCTGATTGCTTCTTTCAATTTATTTTCGGCGGAAAAATAGAGTGCAATCCGGTCGGTAACCAAAAATCCCGCCTCCTTGCGCAACGCCTGAATCTTTCGGATAAATTCCCTTGCTAACCCTTCTCTTTCTAATTCCGGGGTAATCTCCGGAAAAAGTTTGACCGCATACTCACCCTCCTCGGCAAAGAATTCGTCATCTTTCGTTTTACTTTCCTTTTTGATAAAAACCGCCTCTTTAATATTCAACTCTTCTTTGATTAAATCTTCATATTGTTTCATAGCCGATAATTTATCTTCGGGGATAAAGAAATGCCCTTTTGCCAACGGCATCCGAACCTTAACCCGCATCTTTTCGCGCACCGCCCGACCCAGTGAGACCAAGGTTCGCACCAGAGACATCTCTTCTTCTAATTTTTCATTGCGAAATTCTTCCCGATAGCGAGGAAAACTCGTAAGGTGCACACTCTCTTCTGCCTCCGGTAGAACCTCACTCACTAAATTGAGGTATAACTCCTCAGCCAAAAACGGCATAATCGGGGCAATCAATCGGGTAAGAACTAAAAGGCAAGTGTATAAAGTTGAATAGGCGGCAAATTTATCCGTACTGGGTTCAGATTTCCAGAACCGGCGGCGGGAACGACGGATATACCAAAGGGATAAATCATCAACAAATTCCTCAATCGCCTTAGGAACTGGTGCCGGGTTATAATTTTCCAATAGTTCCGTAACTCTTTTGATTAGTCGGTTGAGAAGGGACAAAATCCAGCGGTCAAGGAGCGGTCTTTCTTGCAACGGGATTACCCTTTCCTGGGGCAGAAACTTATCAATCGCCGCATAGGTAAAGAAGAAGGAATAGACATTCCAGAGGGTTAATAATTTTCTCCGAACCTCATCTCCCAACTTGTAGCCAAAAAGGAGATTCTCATAGGGATTATGAGAGCAAAAAAGCCAGCGCATTACATCAACCCCCATCTTCTCCGCGGCCTCGTCAAACCAGATGACATTCCCGGAACTCTTGTGCATATCTCGGCCCCTTTCATCTTTAAGTAGGGCATAACCGAAGATGGTCTTGACGGGCTCTCTCTCTTCTAAGACGGTTGACATCGCCAGTATGGCATAAAACCAATTGCGGAACTGTCCGGGGAAACTTTCGGTAGCGAGGTCAAAAGGAAACCACTCCGCCCAGTATTCCCGATTCTTTAAATAATTAAGGGTCGAGAAAGGGACGATGCCGGCATCAAGCCAGGGATTTCCCACATCGGTAATCCGCGCGACCGGTTTTGAGCATCGCTCGCACTGAATCTTCACATAATCAACCCAAGGTCGGTGCGGGGAGTGGCCCTCAAACTTATCCCAACCCTCTATTGCCCTTTCCTTTAACTCCTCTTTACTGCCCACGACCATAACATGACCGCATTGGCATTCGTAAATCGGTAAAGCAAGCCCCCAGTATCTCTCCTTAGAGATTAACCAATCCTCCATATTATTGAGCCAGTCCAGTTCTCTCTGCAAACCAAATTCCGGTAGCCACCTTATCCGTTTTGCCACTTCCATAATCTTATATCTAAGTTCCTTCATTGATATATACCACTCCGGAACCAGTCGGAAGACCAGTTCGGAACCGCAGCGCCAGCACACCGGATAACGATGCCAATAAGGTTCAACCTTATAGAGAATCCCCTTCTTTTCTAAACTCAAAAGGATTTTCTCTTCCGCCTCCTTCACATTTTTACCCGCTAAACCCTCATAGTCGGGAAGGAAATTACCATCTTCATCAATTGGACAGAGGACCGGTAATGAAAACTCTTTTCCCAACCGGTAGTCTTCCTTACCGCAACCGGGTGCAATGTGCACAATACCGGTCCCTTCATTAGTTGAGACCTCTTTCCAGGGGATTACCTTGTGAATCAGATTTTTTTGCGGCGGGAGTTCATCAAATGGGCCATAGTATATCTTACCCAGCAGTTCTTCTCCTTTTAACTCTTCCTTAACTTGCCGCTCCTGTATATTTAAGACACCGAGTCTCTCCTTCAAGAGATAATAGAATTGCCCATTTATTTGCACCTTAACATAAGTAAGGTTGGGATGCAGGGCACAGGCACAATTAGCGGTTAATGTCCAGGGCGTTGTTGTCCAGACTAAAAGAAAGGTATTCGGTTCATCCCTTAAAGGAAACCGAAGATAAATCCCTTTATGTTCTATCTCTTTATAGCCCTCAGTGACAATTTCATGTTGGGAGATGGCTGTGCCACACCTTGGACACCAGGGGACAACATCCTCTCCTTTATAAATCCAGCCTCTTTCATGACACTTCTTTAAGAAATACCAGATGGTATAATTATTTTCATCGGACATTGTGTAATAGGAATTATCCCAGTCCATCCATTGCCCGAGCCTTATTGACTGCTGGGTTTGGATTTGGGAATATTTCAAAACCCTTTCCTGACAACGTTTAACGAAATTTTCAATACCGTATTCCTCAATCTCCCGTTTTGATTTGAAGCCTAACTCCTTTTCTACCTCTACCTCTACCCAGAGCCCTTGGCAGTCAAACCCATTCTGAAACCGTTGGTCAAACCCCTGCATCGCCTTAAAGCGCTGGAATATGTCCTTATAGGTTCTCCCCCAGGCATGATGGACACCCATTGGATTGTTAGCGGTTATCGGACCGTCCAGGAAGGAGAATTTCCTCTTTCCCTGATTCTTCGCCTTAAGTTTGGCAAAAACCTTATTTTTCTCCCAGAATCTTAGAATCCGATGCTCAATCTCAGGAAAGTTCGGATTTGCGGGCAAAGGCTTATACATCGCCAATCACTCCCTTCCGGTATGACGGAGGTCTTTGCGGAACATTGGCCAACCTTCCGTCGGGAGATTTCCCCGGCCGATAATCGCCACTAACCCACCGTCTTCGCCAATATAGATGACACCATTAGCCAAGGCCGGAGAAGATGTCAGTTCCTCATAAGACTCCAGGGCGACCTCGGTAGCGAAGATTCTTTGGCCGTCGTTTAGAGAAAGGGCAATAAGGGAATCACCTGACTGCTTCCCGTAGTCAACCGCGATATAAACCTCACCAAGATTAGAGATTAGAGGAGTTGATAAGACCTGTCCCTTGGCATCAAATTCCCATAAACTTACTCGGGATGTGTCAAAACAGAAGACCTTTCCTTCGTCATTAGACACGATGAGAAATTTCCCGAAGATAACTGGTGAGGTAGTGATTGGGTCTTGGAGATTTCTCAAAAAAACAATATTCCCTTGATTATCCAGGCAGTAGAAAGAGCCATCGTCACAGCCGAAGTAAACCCGACCTAAGGCATCAATTGCCGGTGAGGACCGCGCTTCATCCGAAAGGGGTATCTCCCATTTTAACACACCCTCCGGGGTATAGGCGGAAAAGACCTCGCCACCAACAAAAATCGTCCCTTTAATATCAACCACCGGTGAAGAGAGACCAAAGCCACCCGGTCGACCAACCCGAAAAATAATCTGTCCGCCACTTATCCCATAGAGGCTCTCCGCGGTAGAGAGATAAATGTCTCCGTTCTGCCCTAAACCAGGAGATGAGAGAATTGGGGTATTTAAATCCAGCCACCAAATGAGTGTCCCTTGGGGAGATATGGAATATAAGATACCATCTTCGGTTCCGAAGATAATATTCCCATTGTCGTCAATTAAGGGTGAGGAGACGATTGCAGCATCCGTAGTGAACGGAAAGCCGGTCTTCTCTTTTCCATCGGGGGTCAAGGCGTGGAGGTGATTTTCGGTGCATCCGCAATAGATTGTGCCATCAGAACCAATCGCCGGCGATGAGACAAAAATCCCTTCCTCCTCACACCGGAAGCGCCACAGGACCATACCCGAATAAGGTGAAATAACCCTTAATTCTTTCGTCAACCACTGCCCCTCCTTATTCCTTATATCCCGGGCTTTCACCCGAACATAAAATTTAAGGGTATCGCGAAATGTATGGGTAGTGGCATAGAGAGAATCCGAAGGAAAGAAAGGAGACCAAGGGGACCGTGAACCATCTCCCCAGTCAAACATAAATTGAACCTGCTCTTTTTCTGGGTCGGTTGCCTTAACCCGGAATAAGACCGCTGAGTCCTTAATACCAAAAGCCGGTGCCTCAAAGAAAGAAATCTCTGGCGCTCTATTCCTTTTGCAACCCGGGAAAAGGAGAATGAAAAAAAGTATAAGAAACCACCGATAAAAACCGAAACCTTCAAAACTGTGGGCTTGCTTCTGGCTTTGCGTCTCGTTTTTCATAGCCACCATTATACCAAGAACATCACCTCTGTCAAGAGGGATTGAAAAATAGTAGAATTTGGTTATAATCAAAGACGATGAAGATACTTCAGATATTCAGTTCGCCCGGTTCTTATTTTTTCTCTTTAAGGGAAAGGCCGATATGGTTTCTCCCATTAGTGATTCTCCTCCTCTGTGCCTTAATTCAGACTTTTACCGCTACCCGCTATGTGAGCATTGATGAGATAACAGAAAGGATGGAGAAGGGAGGGGCGTCCGAAGAGCAGATGGAAAAGGCAAAGAGATTTTTCTCAAGCCCGCTTTATTTCGTTATAACCTTTGCTTTATTAATCGTCTCAACACTTATCTTTCTTCTCCTTGTTTCGGTAATCATCAATTTTGCCCTACCGCTCTTCGGCGCTGATGGCACCTTTCTTATGACCTTTGCCTTAATTGTCAACACCGGCTTAATTAGCGGTTTAGGGAATATCATCCGAACCTTTCTGATTTTAATCAAGAAGCGACCTTTCGTCTTAACCAGCCCGGCGCTCATTTTACCGCCGGCTTGGCAAGAGACCTTTCTTTTCCGTTTTCTCTCTCAATTTGACTTCTTTACTATCTGGCGGTTATTTCTTATTGGTTTGGGACTTACCGTCGTCTATGACCTGAGGGGTAAGAAAGGATTTTACCTTATCTTCGGGCTCTATCTAATTTGGATTATCTTTGCGACCACTCTTTTCCACCGTGCCGGTGTCCGTTAATTATATTAGCACTCTTAAAACTTAGGCTTTCCGAAAGTTGAGGTCAATTTTATTATCTTTATCTTCTTATTTATTTCCGGAGAGGTGAGATAGAGGAAATAAATCCCATCGGCTAATCGGTAGTCTCTTAATTCTAAGATTTGGGCTTTGGCATCCAATCTCCTCTCTTCGGAATAAATAATTCGCCCATTTATCCCATAGGTTTTTATTGAGACTTGCCCGGGATTGGATAAAAAAATCGGGATTCTAATAACCGCTCCGGCAATGAGATAGGTCGTAGGGAGATTTTTCTTCTCCTCTTTAATAAGGGACAGTTCGGAGATGAAGGTTGAGCCAAGGATAGTAAAAGGTCTGGGGGTAATAACAAAGGCGGTCTCCGTAGGTGTTGAAACAGAAAAGCGGAGGTAGCAGTTGTTTGATGGTGAATTAGGAATTCGCCACTGTTTTAGACCATTGTTTTGTAGGTTGTGGTAAATTGTGGTCCAGGGTCCGGTCGGTCCCTGAGAGGAGAATTCAATCCTTACCGTTGAGGTCTGATTATTAGGGACGGCACTAATCCATTTGATGAAGTTTATAGAATTGCCAATAAATTTTTCCCCGCCCCGAGGAAATAGCGGTTTGATACTTAAATCGGTCGGCTGGGAGGTCTCCTTAAAGAAACGGAAGCGATTGCGGTTATTTTCGTTTATGACGGTGGCAATATCCGGATAGCCGTTATGGTCGCAGTCACCACCAACCCTTAATGCCTGACTGTAACCAGAAGAAGGAGAGGTAATAATTCGCAATGTCTCATACCACACCCCCTGACCATTACCGAGCCAGATTTTTAATGTGCACCCAACCTGGGCGATGACATCCAGAAATCCATCGGTATCCATATCAAAGAGTTGGATTCGGCGATAATTACCGCTCCTCGGTAAGTCGCCGGAAAAGTTCACCCAGGTATCCCCGGCTTCATTAAAGCTCCAGACCGAAACCGCACCCTGCGGAGTGATAAACCCTAAATCCATACCACCGTCATTATCAACATCACCTAAATCAACACTCCGGTAGGCATTATTGGAACCAGGCGGCGGTAAATTCCGATTTGCCTGGGTAAAAGAACCTTGACCATTTCCCAGATAAACGCTACCGTATTGATGAGCCGAGGCAAAATCAAGAAAACCATCTCTATTTATATCGCCGAAGATGAAATCCATATTAGAATTCCCACCGATAAAGCCAAAACTGCGCCGCCAGGTGCCGTCGCGCTGGTTCAAGTAGATGTGAATGCCATCATCGGCCCCAAAGGATATTGAGCCAATGTCTAAATCACCGTCATTGTCAACATCACCAAAATCGGTGCCAAACATCCCCCAATCCTGTCCGTGCATCCCCAGACTATCATCCCAGGGGGTCCAGTTTCTGCCGGTGCCGTCACCTAAGGCAACCTCCATTACCTGGTCGCCAAAGTCATTGGAGGAATAGTTGTGATGCATACCATAACCGCAATCTAAATAGCCGTCATTATTCACATCACCGACCGCAATCCCACCGTAGCCAAAATTACCATTCATATAAACACGCCAATTTCCCTGTCCGTCACCAAACCAGACCATTATCCCGTGTTGGTCACTATTGATATACGGAGAACCGTGGTCACCAATAGAGAGTAAATCCAGATTACCATCATTATTTATATCCGCCATTTCAATCTCGGTCCGGCCACCCTCTAAGGTCGGAGGGATTAAACCAGAAGAAGATTCAATATATTGAAGAGAATAAGAGGTCAGATAAAGAGAGAAAACCCCAAAAACCACGATTACCTCTTTTTTCATAATTGAATTATATCCAAAGAGTGAAAAAAAGTCAACCCAAACGTATTAGACCGTCAATTAGGCTTTGAATTAGATTCTCAATTAGACCAAGAATTAGACCGAGAATTAGCCAAAGAATTAGCCCCTTTGTTAACCAGATGATTAGTCAGAGGATTAGAAACTTAATTAGCCTTTCGGCTAGTTAAAGAATTAGAAAGAGAATTAGACCTTCAATTAGTCAGAGGATTAGGCAAAGAATTAGGTTATAAACTAGACCAAGAAGGCGACCCAGAGGGCTACCCCCTATCTTCCTTAAAAAATCCCCTAAGCCCTGTAAAATCAAAGACTTAGTGGTAAAAAAGGGGCTTTGAAGACTATAACTATAGTTATATAACTATAGTTATGGTTAATTTTGCAACAGGTGAATAAAGGGTAAAAGTTTAGTATTTCCTAAAAACCACAGATTTTTAACCACAGGCAAACACTGGTAAACACAGTCCTTTTTCTTTTCTTCTGTGTTCATCTGGGTTAATCTGTGGTTTGTGTTTATCCCGTTAGAAGTCCCGATGTGGACTTATCCTCTTTCCTAATACGACCGCAACTTCTAATGGGGTTTGAGTTTGTCTAAAAACCTTCTTTTTGACTTATTACCGGTCCCGGCGTCAGTTTTAATTTTATTACCGCCTCTTATTGCTCAAATCCCCTAATCATTGTGGTGGAAAATTTTTGGTTATCTCAAAAGCACCGTCTTCTTTATATCCTTAAAGTCTTCGGTCTTTAACCGATAGAAATATATTCCTTGGGGCAAATTTTTCCCTCGGTCATCTCTTCCGTCCCATTTCAGTTTATA
>CAYRLZ010000014.1:0-8216 GCA_964425275.1 uncultured bacterium
AACCAAAAGTCCGGGAAAAGGAGCAGAAAAATGTCTTCGGAAAACTTTTCCCCTATTCCCAGGTGAATAGACCCCTTCTCTTAAGAGAATTCTTCTTATCCATTCTTTTGAGACTTCTGGGAAAGATGGGTAATCTAACGAAAGGAAATAGCGAAGAAGAGAGATTTGCGGTTTTCCGGATTCCAAATAATACTCCTTAAGCAACTTTACATCCTCACTTTTGAGTTTTCTTTGTTTTACTTCCCTTTCTCTTTTGAGTAGGTTATTGAGCCCTTCTGTTTTATATTTCTTATATAACCTCGTGAGGTGCCAGTAAGAGTAATTTAGTAGTTTTGCGCCTTCTTCAAGGGAAAGGTGGTCTTCATCAACCAAAGAAAAGACCTTTACCCGGTTTAACAATTTATCCTCCACCCTAAAAGCCATAATTCCTTCCCTTTTGAGGAGGAATATAATCCAAAAAGTTGCGATTTTGAAGTTGGAATAAAAGTTGCTATTTTAAAGTTGGAACGACATTTTTCTTGACATCACAAAAAAAATCAGTATAATATGCAGTTAATAAGGAGGGATTATGAGGTTCTTTACCCTTTTAATGCTCCTCTTCTCTTCTTTTTCTTTCAGTTTAGAGAAGGGTGATTTGTTGATTAGAGATATCCTGCCAAACGAGAACTCCTTTTCGGGAAAGGTTGGAATTATTCAACCTCGGAATTCTTTTGCTAACTTCGCCCTAATCGGCACGGTTGATACAGTTGGCGGCACTTATTACGACTGGCAGTTTAATGGACCATCTTATCATTGGATTATTAATGACCCCCCAAATGGCGTCCATTGCCTTTGGATGTATTCGCCAGATGCCCAAACCGGCTTTCCAAATCGGAATATGCGTTATAACTACTACGACCTTTCTACCCGTTCCTGGAATTTCTTGACTCCACCTTATATGAATTATGGTGTCAACGCCTATCAGATACGAACTGGTTTTGGTGGTCTTTCGGTCCTGCCTTCGGGTGAGGCGGTAGTCTGTGCTCATGGTTATTCACCTCTAACCCCAATCGCCACTAAGGACGCGACACCCGGAAGTGGTTTATTCCCGGATGTCTCTGATGGCCCATCGGGTTATCAATGGCCGCCGATATCTATAACCCAGAACAGTTGGATACACTGTCTCTGCATAGATGCTACGACCCAAGACAATCTCTATTATACTAAGATTCAAACCTGGCCAACTTGGACAACCCCGGTAGGAATTGGTCCGGTATCCGGAGAGCCCCTCGCTAATCTCGGACCCTGCCATAATATCAACTCTTCTCACAATTCTAATAAGGTGGTTTTGATGTGGACGCAATGGGACCATCCCGGCTGTCCAGTTGATAGCGTTGGCTATCGGCTCTCAACTGATGGTGGTGAGACCTGGGGGCCGGTAACCGCACTTCCTTTCCCACCGGCATTCACTCCGGGTTCAGAGACCACTCCTTCTTTCCACATCTCTTCTATCTATGGCTTTTTTGACCGTGATGACAATCTCCGTTTTGTCGCATCCCTTCACCCGGTGATTCGTGATACCGGCTGGGTGATTCCAGCCGAGATCTGGCACTATTGTGAGGCAAATAACCCGGCCTGGTCAAAGGTGAGAAGGGCACTTCCCGAAAGTCTGGCCGCATCGGTTGGTTATAATGCGATATTTGCTACCCGGCCACAAATTGGTCAAAAACCTTCAACCGGCGAATTAGTGGTTGTCTGGGAGGAGTTCGTTGCCTCTAACCCGGAGCCGGCAACTCAAGTCTTACGGTGTGCCATTTGGGGTGCGGCGTCAACTGACGGTGGCAATACCTGGCAGAGACCGGTCCTTTTAACCGATACGACATCTACCGTTTCCTTCCGTTTCCCCAGTGTCGCGGGGATAATTGATGATACGGTCTGGATAAGTTATCTGGCCGACCTGCAAGCCGGCTTCGTTGTCCAGGGACAAGGACAGGGAACGGAAAATCCAATTATTGTCCATAAGGTTCCCCTTACCGCATTCACCCGCCCCGGGGTTGCCGAAGCGCGAAAAGAGAAGGCCTTAAATCTTGTGGTCTCTCCTAACCCATTCTCTCGCTCCACAAGGTTATCGCTTGTGCTACCGGATAATTCTTCAAGCCTTGTCATCTATGATGCCCAAGGTAAGCCAGTAAAGACCTTCCATTCTCCTACGCCTTTGCTTTTCTGGAACGGAAGGGATGAGAAGGGAAAAGAATTGCCCCAAGGGATTTACTTCTTGAAACTCTCCGTCGGCGATGAGTTCGTAACCAAAAAGTTAATCCTCACTGATTAAATTCCCTCTTAAAAAGAAGGGGCAGGGAATTTCTCTGCCCCTTTTATTTTTGCTCAGAGGGCTTGACCAAATCGGTAAGGGTTTGTAAAATAGATAATGCGGGATTTAATTATCATTGGTGGTGGACCAGCCGGCTATGCTTGTGCGATTCGTGCCGCCCAGTTGGGGAAAAAGGTAGCACTGATTGAAAAAGGAAAAATCGGCGGCGTCTGCCTCAATATCGGATGTATACCAACTAAGTCCTATCTCCATTTAACCAAGGTCTTAAAAAAAAGTGAAGAGGTGCAAAGTGCCGGGATTTCTTTCTCACCACCGCAAATAAATCTTCGGGAGATGAAAAGATGGGTCTTCTTAATCGTGGAGAGACTGAGCAAGGGTATTGAAGGCCTCTTAAAATCTTTTGGTGTTCAATTGATTTCCGATGAGGGAGAAATCCTACCTCATCGTCAGGTGAGATTAAAAAAAAGAGGGGAGATTCTTACCTCGGAGGCAGTGGTTATCGCAACCGGCTCTCGCCCCGCTTGCTTAAAAACCTTACCCTTTGATGGCAAAAGGATAATAAATTCCGATTTGGCACTCATGCCGGAAGAACTGCCGAAAAGCCTTATCATTATTGGTGCCGGGGCGATTGGTCTGGAACTAGCGACTTTTTATTCGCGCCTTAAAACCAAGGTTGCGGTTATTGAAATTATGAACCAAATCCTTCCTGGGATTGACCAAGAGATTGCTTCCCGTCTCCAGAGGATAATGGAAAAAGAAGGGATAAGATTTTATCTCACCACTGAGATTTTGGACTGCGCGGAGACGAGCGAGGGTCTTCGGATAAGAGCAAAAGAACTCACCAGTTCAAATGAGTTTTTCCTAAAGGGAGATAAGATTTTAGTCGCAGTGGGCCGAATCCCGAACACGGAAAACTTCGCCCTTGAGAAAAAGAATGGGTTTATAAAGACCGATGTCCGTTTTCAAACCAATCTCACCCGTATTTATGCGATTGGTGATTGCTCAGGACCTCCTTTATTAGCCCATAAGGCCTTTTTTGAGGGGAAAGAATTAGCGGAGATAATTGCCGGCGAACGTGCCCAAAAAAGAGAATCTCTTATCCCCAACTGTATCTATACCGACCCGGAGATTGCAACAATTGGCTTTTCCGAAGAGAAGGCAAAGTTATGTGGCTTTTCGCCAAAGGTATATAAGATTCCCCTCGCGGCTATCGGTCGGGCACATACCCTCAACCGAATTGAAGGTTTAGCCAAGGCGGTCATAAGTGAAGATAAGAAACTGATTGGTCTCTCTCTCCTCTGCCCCCACGCCTCAGAATTAATTAGCGAGGCAACACTTTTAATCCAAGAGAAGATAGGACTTAATGCGGCCAGCGCGGTCATCCATCCTCACCCAACCCTTTCCGAGATTTTATTAGAAACCCTGGAAAAGGCACTCGGCAAGAGTATCCATTCATTATGAGAATCATTGACCTCGGGGTCTTAGAGTTCAAAAAGGCGGAAAGAATTCAGAAGGCGTGTCATTTGCGACGCGTTCGGGGCGAAGTTTGTGATACCGTCCTCTTTGTCATCCATCCCCCGGTAATAACCCTGGGGCGTAACGGTAAAATGGAAAATCTCCACTGTGATTTGAAAAAATTGGCCTCGTTAGGCATCTCTTTCTATCGCACCGAAAGAGGAGGCGATATCACTTACCACGGTTATGGACAACTGCTCATCTATCCCGTATTCTTTATTGAAAAAGGGCTCGGTGGCATAAGGAAATTTATCCAAAGATGGGAGGATTTGATTATTGATACCTTGTTAGCCTTCGGGATTTACGGAGAAAGAGAAAAGAATTTTCCCGGTATTTTTGTGCAAGGGAAAAAGATTTGTTCAATCGGGTTTGCCTTAAAAGAGAGGACGACTTATCATGGCCTAGCCCTTAATGTGAAGGATGACCTTTTGCCCTTTTCTTTCATCTCGCCCTGCGGGAGAAAAGATATAGAAATGACCGCAATGGAGAGGGTTTGCGGGCGTTCCCTTTCAATCTCCGAGGTGAGAGATAAAATTATTTCTGCCCTGCCTCACTTTTTCCATGGAAGAATTACTTACTAGGATTTCCGAGTATTTTGAGATAGAAACGATTGAGGAAAACTGTATCAAAGGAAGTGTCCGTGAGCCGAAGGAGAAAAATATCGCTCACCTAAAAGAAATCTTCAAAGAGGCTGGTTTCTTCCCCTTCTTTATAAAAGAAGGCACAAAAGACCTCATCCGCCTTGTCTCCGGCGTCGTTTTAAGGGAAGAAAAGACCAATTTTATTCTACCGCTTATCCTCCTTTTCTTAACCATCCTCACCACCCTCTTTATCGGTTCTTTGCATCGTGGGGGAAATCCACTCACCTCCCCGAAAGATTTAATTCTTGGTATCCCCTTTTCATTTTCTCTCCTTCTCATCTTAGGTGGTCATGAATTGGGTCATTACTTCACGGCCCGAAAGAATGGTGTCTTGGCTACTTTGCCCCTTTTTCTGCCGATTCCCCATCCCTTGATTGGCACGATGGGGGCATTCATTCGGATAAAGTCAATAATCCCAACAAGGAAGGCATTGATTAGAGTGGGCATTGCCGGTCCTTTGACCGGCTTTCTAATAGCAATTCCGATAACTGTCATCGGGCTTAGATATTCAAAACTGATAACCCCTTCGGAACTGAAAGGCGGAATTGGTCTTGGCTCATCTATTTTATTCCGCTTTCTTTCTAACTTATTTTTTAAGGAAATCCCCCCAGGCAGTGATGTCCTCTTACATCCGATGGCCTTTGCCGGTTGGCTCGGGCTTTTTGTTACCGCAATGAATCTCCTACCCTTGGGACAACTGGATGGTGGTCATATCGCCTATGCCTTCTTTTACAAAAGGGTAAGGATTGTTCAGGGGGTGATGGTTGCTATCCTTTTAATATTAGGTATCAAATGGCCGGGGTGGTATTTCTGGGTTCTCCTCTGCTTTCTTTTAGGTTTGCGCCATCCGCCGACCCAGGATGAGATAACCGGTCTTAAAAGACAGGAGAAGATTTTAGCCTTACTTGCCTTGCTTTTGTTTATCCTCACTTTTACCCCTTTTCCTTTTTATGAAGTCTCTCCTCCCAAAATCCATTGATTTGCCCAAAAGATATTTTGAAGCCAGTCTTGTCCTCTGTGGTTAAAAATCTATGGATGAGATAGAGCGGAGATTAAAGAGGCAAATTTTGGAAAAGGATTTAGAAGATTTCCTCCTTAATCTCCTTTTAGAGAAGCCAACCCCAGAGATAATAATCAAGGTCTTCTCTATCTTAGAAAGAGAGGGGAAACTCCCTCTACCCGACCACCTCTTTTTTTTAATTTATGACTATCTAGTAGAGACCGGCCTTACCCCGAACCTTCGGGCAGCGATTGAAATCTTAAAGAGGCAATCTAAATATCAACCCCAGGCGGTTGGACTCAGAAAATTAGCGATTGAGATATTAAAAACAACCTATCCCGTCAAAAACATTCTCCTTTATATCGCTCAAAGTCATCTGGATGGTGACCGGGATATTAATGAGGGGATAGAGGAGGTGGAAAACTTCATTCGGTTTGATGTCGGTAAATATATTTTGGGTGAGGGGATTCCCGGATTGGGGCGGATAATTGAATATCAATTCCTCTTAGAGAAGGTAGTGATTGACAGCCAAGGTGTGAGGGTCTCTTTTCCTATCCCTTATCTTTTTAAGAATTTTATCCCCCTCCCACCCGACCACTTCTTGGTCCTAAAAGAAGAAAAAAGAGAAGAGTTAAAGAAGATGGCCGAAGAAAATCCCTTTCAGTTATTCCTATTACTACTTAAAAGTTTCCACCGAATAAAACTCTCCGAGGTAAAGAAGAACCTCTCCGGGATTATTGATCACTGGGATTATTTCTGGGAGAGGGTGAGAAAAGAATTAACCCTTCACCCCCAGATAAGAGTAATCCAAGAAAAAGAGAGGGTTTATGAATGGTCGGAGAGCGAAATTAAAAAGCCAGAAGGAAACAACAAAAAGCCAAGAGAATTACGGGAAATAACCGCCTTACCTCCCCAGAACGATTTTATTGCCACCTTCTCTTCCTTAGATTTCTCTTCAAAGAAAGAACTACTAAAAAGAATTAAAGAAGAAATGGTCAACTGGCGGGAATATTACCGAGAGGCCTTTCTTTTTACCACCGAGGAGAGACTACTCAACCTAATCAGTGCTGCGCTCTCGGGCGAAGAAGAGTATGAACGTTTACTCTACGATATTTTTACCGGTTATCGTTTTTACCCCTTCCATTTCTACTGGTTAATAAAGTATGAAAAGGCGCGCTTTGAGCCCAAGGCACTTTTTTTTCGGGTCTTAGACCTTCTCACCTTACCGGAAAAGAAAGAATACTTTCGCTATTTTAAGAGACTCCTGAAAAATAAGGTCTTCATTGAGGAGGCGATTTCCGAGATGAGTCCGGAGGAGAGAAGTCGCATTCGTGAATCACTACAAGCAGTGCCCGCGCTCCTTGACTATGAGAAAGATGAGATAAAGAAGATTCTGGAGAGAAGAATCCCCAAAGAGGAGATAGAGAATGTTATCTATAATACCGAAGAAGGGATAAAGAGGGTAGAAGAGGAATTGAAACGATTGATTACTGTTGAACTAAAGGAGTCCTCCTTAGCCTTGGCCCGGGCGCGGAGTTTTGGTGACCTCGCTGAAAATTATGAGTATAAGATTGCTAAGGAAAAGCACTTCCGATTAATGAACAAGATTGAGAAACTCAAAGAAAAGTTAAAAAAGGCAACTCCGATTGTTCTTACCCAAAAAGAGTTTGACCGGGTAGAAATCGGCACCCGGGTAAAATTAAAGAAGATTACCGATGGACAAGAAAAAGAGTGGACAATCCTCGGCCCTTGGGACATTGATTTAGAAAAAGGGGTTATCTCCTATCTTTCGCCACTTGGGAAATCAATGATTGGGAAGAGGGTTGGCGAGCGGATTACCGCCGAAGAAGGCTTATGGGAGATAATTGAGATATGCCGGGGAGAATTTTAAGGGTAAATCCCAAAAGACCGAAACAAGAAGTAATCTCAGAGGCAATCGCGGTAATCAAAAAAGGGGGGCTGATTGCTCTGCCGACCGAGACCGTCTACGGATTGGCGGCGGATATCTTCAACAAAACCGCTCTAAAAAAGGTCTTTGAAGTAAAGAAACGGCCACTCTCTTTTGGTCTAATCGTTGGCGTGAGGGAAATAAAAGACTTCTATAAACTATGCGAAGATATTCCAGATTGGGTATTGAAAATCATTAAGACCTATTCCCCCGGTCCTTTGACTTACATACTGAAAAAGAAGCGAATAGTTTCACCTTTAATCACCGGGGGAAAAGAGGGCATCGCCTTAAGGATACCCCGACCGCTTTTGGTGCGGGAGATAATCAAAAAGAGCCAAACCTTTATTACCTTAACCAGTGCCAACACCCATAACCGCCCCTCACCTTTAACCGCCGAAGATGTGAAAAAAGATTTAGGTGAGAAGATAGATTTAATCCTTGATGGTGGGAAAACCGAAATTGGTAAGGAATCAACCATCATTGATTTTACCCTGACCCCGCCCAGGGTTTTAAGAGAAGGGGCAATATCCCTCCAAGAGCTAAAAAGAATTATTCCCGCGATAATAACCCAAAGCGATTGTGCCGGGTGAGTGCTTGGCACCTACTTCGTAGTGTCTAAGAAAGAGAATAGGGCTTTTAATACCATCCTCCATAGGATTAAGGGAAAGGCACAGGGAGAGACCAAGAGAGCCTATTAGGGAGCGTATCAGAGGGAGATAGACTAAGGCATTAAGAAAGGGTAAGAGAGAGGGCAAGAGAAGGCGGCAGGGAAAGGGGTTAAGGAAGGGATAGAGTAAGGGA
>CAYRLZ010000015.1:0-11960 GCA_964425275.1 uncultured bacterium
GAATTATCTTATGCTAAGAGAGGTCGTTGGGAGAATTTTGAAAAGGTATCGGGAGGAGATTGGTTTGACCCAGAGGGAGGTAGCGATAAGGTGTCAGAAGACAAGAGATGGCAATCTCTCTATTGGAGAATGGAAAAAGAGACCCCTTCTTCTCTTTTCTTTTCTTTTCTCTTATCTCAGGGCGGTCGGAAAACCTTTGGCTAAATTCGCTTCTAATGGTAAAGGTGATGCAGATTACCGGTGATGCTTTTAGAAGGGAGGTTAAGAGATTGGCGGCAGAAAAACCTCGGGTTTTGTTGACAGACGGGATGTTTTGGATTATACTTTCTTAACGGGGCGTGGCGCAGTTGGTTAGCGCACCAGCTTGGGGTGCTGGGGGTCGCTGGTTCAAATCCAGTCGCCCCGATTTTTCTTCTTTGGCAAATTTATCTCGGTAAATATTCTTTTATCATTAAATAATCCTTGGCGAAAATTGTTTTGTTGGGTCTACCCGCAGAACAGGACGCCTGTCAACATTTTTCAGAAAAGGGAGCCACGAGCCATTGTTTTTTGGTGGGCTTTATGAGGGGAATGAAAGGAGGCAAAGATGTGTGGGGTTTTTGACCCGTGGCTCCCAAATTGCTCATAATCTCTTTCATAATCTTATATAATATATTTTACTATAAAATAGCCAATAGTCAAGTAGTAATTTACCCGCCTTCCGTTATTAAATCTTCATAATTATGTAGAGCAAGAGAATAGTGAAGATTGCGGTAAAAGCGGTAATGTTAAAAGTGAAGCCGATGGTGAGGTTGAGAAAACCCAAGTTAAGGGATGAATTCTTTAAACCAAATTCAATCGCCTTGAAGAAGAAGTTCTTAACCGGACTTTCCGGAAAGAGTCCGGCGAGATACTGGGAAAAGGCCGCGCCTAAAACGCCGCCGATGATTATCAGGAGTATAATAAGACCGACGCTTTTCTTTTGCATATTCCCTCCTTTATAATAAAAAATCTACCGGCCGCTGACAGACCGAACACCTTTGATTGTTTATCCCAATTATCCGGGTATAGTAATAGTCCCGTGCCACCAAAAGATTACCGCAACCCGGACAGATGGTATTGTTATTAAATCCGGCGATGTTGCCGACATAGATATAATATAATTTTTCTTTACCAATTTTGTAAGCAATTTTCAAGGTTTCAGTTGGGGTTGGGGGGATAGAAATTTTATAATGGGGAAAATACCGGGAAAAGTGGAGAACGGTCTCCTTACCCAAATCGGCGACAAAATCAACCAAATCTCTTATATCTTCTTCGCTATCATTCTTACCCGGAATTAAGAGATTTGTCAATTCAATGTGGCAGGATTTCTTGGCGATTCTTATCGTATTGAGAACCGTCGGTAAATCACCCTTAATAAAATCCTGATAAAAATCAGCGCGGATTGATTTTAGGTCAATGTTCATCGCATCAATATCGGGCAGGATTTCTTTTAGCGGTTCTTCGTTTATCATCCCATTGGTTACCAAGACATTCTTCACCCCTGCCCTTCGGGCTAACTTCATAACATCCGAAAGATACTCAAACCAGATTAATGGCTCGGTATAGGTATAGGCGATGAATTTCAACCCGTGCTTCTTTATCTCTTTTATCAAGTTTTCTGGGGTGAAATATTTTGCCGGGGCGCGCCGCTGGGAAATTTCCCAGTTTTGACAGAAGGGGCATAATAAATTACAGCCATAAGTGGCAACCGAAAAGATTTCTTCTCCGGGATAGAAGTGATATAAAGGTTTCTTTTCCATTGGGTCAATCGCCATTGATACGACCTCACCATAATTTAATGCATACAGTTTGCCGCCGATATTCTTCCTTCCCAGGCATCGGCCCAACTTATCTTCGGCAATCTTACAGAGATTGGGACAGATTTCGCATATGACAAAATTCCCTTCTTTCCGATAATATCTAGCCTCTACCATTCCAATCTCCGTCCATCCCCGAGATAAACAATTGCCCGATAGCCGGGAAATCTCTTAAGGATGGCCTCTCCCCTCTCACCCAAAACAAAGAGGGCAGTGGCCAGGGCATCGCAAATCACTGTCTTTTGGCCAATCACCGTCACACTCATCACCCCTTCCGCCGGGTAACCGGTCCTTGGGTCTAAGATATGAGAAAACCTTCTACCGCCGGTCTCAAAATAATTCCCATAGTCGCCGGAGGTGGCTATCGCCTGCTCTTTTATGGTAACTACCTCCATCACTTTATTTTCCCGTGGGTGTTTTATTCCGATTTTATAATCAATGTTGCCGAAGACCCGAATTTCACCACCGGCATCAATCAACCCCTTTTTTATCCCCAAACTCTTTAGCATCTCACAAGCCTTATCTACAGAATAACCAACAGCAATACCGCCGAGGTCAATCTTTGTTTCGGGTGAAAGATATACCGAATCCGCCGCGGTTCTCACTTTTTTATAATCAACCAATTGCTGTGCCTTCTTTATCTCGCTATTAGGTGGTATGGTATATTTTTGGTCATAAAAACCCCAGATTTTCATTAAAGGATAAATGGTAATATCAAAGGCACCGTCGGTGCGGCGAGAGATTTCTTCCGCCTGTCGGATTAGCGCCAGTAAATCCAACGAGACCTTATTTTTGCCCAGGGTATTTAAGCGGGAAACTTCGGAATTAGGGGAAAAGATTGAGAAGAGGTCATTATATCTTCTCATTTCGGCGAAGACCGAATCCCGCGCCTTATCCAGTATCTTTTTATCACCGGTTATCTTTATCCGGAAATAACTGCCAAAAATCGTCTCAATTTTTTCGGTGCTCATCTCCCTTGAGCACTCAAGACTCAAGGCGCTGAGTATGATGATAACCCAACAGAAAGATTGTCGGCTTGACTTACTCCTCAGGCAATCGTTAGCCATTCGGTCTTTGCCCGATTCCATTCATAAATCGGGTGTCCAATTTCTGTATAAAACTCTTTTATCTCCTGTTCCTTATACCCCAGACAATCTTCCAAGATTGGGGCAAGCACCGAGAGGGCATTTTCGGAGATGACCGTCCGCTTTGAGATATGCCCCAAATAAGGCGAAGGTGAGACGGCAATCGTAAAACCGCCATAGACATTTATATGAAGCATAACATGTAAATCGGAAGAGCCATCTCCGACATAAATCACCTGCTCTCTTGGTATCTGTTCTTTTTCTACTAAGTCATCAACGATTGAAACCTTTCCCTGTCCCGCGGCGGTCTTTTCAATATCAATAATCCGACCTTCTTTGTCAAATATAAAATCGGTGCCAAAAATTCTTTCCTTTGGTAATATTCCCTCCAGAGACCTCTCAATCAGAAGGCGGGGGCAGGCTGAGACAACATAAGAGACAAACTCTATTCCCTTAATTCCTTTTTCTAAGACCGAAAAGAGTTCCTTCACATCCTCTTTTAAGCGCATCACCTTTCCGGCTTTAATCAAAATCTCCCGATTGACCCTATTTTTATATTCCAAATCTGAGACCAGAAGATAAGCCAACTCTCCCCCCAATTGAGTAATATTCCTTTGGCGCAACTCCTTAACCTTTGCCAGGAAGGTCTCGGGCTTGATATTTATCATCTGGGAGAGTAGCATTCCCGAATCATCAAGGGAGAGCGTCTGGTCAAAATCGGAGACGAAGAGATACCGTTTTCCTTTAATCCTTCTATTTTTTTTCATCATTTTTTCGCCTCGCCTCATTATTATTGGTTAACTTTTGGCTATTGCTCACGGTCTCCATCAGGGTTTCCCGAAGTCTTTTTCTCTTTAACAATTCCACGAATGCCTCCAGTCGGGTCAAAAGACCGGTCTTGGAGGTGTGCTCATCAAAAGAAAGCGACAAAACCGGCACATTATAATCCTTGCTCATCTCCTTCAATGCCTCCATCGCAATATTTTCCGGCATACAGGTAAAAGGAAAGATATGAATTATACCATCAACCCCTCTTTTGACAAAATCTAATGCCTCGCCTAAGGTTCTTATTGCCTCTCCACCCGGGGAGTCCTTTAAGTATCTCTTAGCCAAGAGATAGAATTTTATAAACTCCCAGTCCAGTTTTAAGAGGTGTTTTAAGTGTTCGTAGAGACTCCGCTTGGCCAGAACCAAAACCCCCATCTTCGCCAGTTCCTTTTCAATATCCTGATTGGCGAATGGCTCAATCATAAAGTATATCTCACCAACCAGACCGACCTTTAAGAAGTGGTGATTACCGTGGTTGACTTGCATACCTTTAATCTCTTTCTTTAACCTTTGGATTTCAGAAAAGGTTTCGGCCTTATCAATCTTTCTGAGGATTTCTTTCTCTAACCTCTCCGCCGCGGTAAAGTCAATTGCCCGTTTTTCCCGAATTAGTTCCTTAAAATCTTCAATTAAAGAACTCTTGGCCAGTAATAAAAGCAAGGCACGTAGGACTTTATTCGGCGTCACCGAAAAGATTTTCGGCATAACCGTAAAGAGAAATTGATAAGGGGTGTATTGGGAGATGGGATAGAACTTAAAATCCTTCTTCGTCTTTTCTCTCAAAATTCTTTCCTGCAGGAAGTGGTAATAACCGAAACGGCATTTTTTTGCCCCCGCTGCCATAAAAAGGACATCGGCACCAGATTCCAGTGCCTCATAAAAATTACCTAAGGTTATCTTAAAAGGTAGGCAGACCATCTCCGGCGAGAGTTTGACACCAACCTCTAACGTCTTTTTTGTTAAACTTCTTGGTAGGATAACCTCCGCGCCCAAGTCTTTCAAAAAGGATTTTAAGGCTAAGGTCTCATAGCCGAAAAAAGGGAAAGAAGCCTTTAACATTACCTACGAACCAACCACCAAAAGCCCCCTGGTCTTTTTTATCACATCGGTAAATGCCTCCAGGCGGGTAATAACTCCGGCCTTACCGGTATGTTCGTCAATTACCAATTTCAAAAACGGGATTTCTTTTACCTTTGCCTCTCTCTCCATCATCTCGCTGATTAAAGAATCTGGTCCGCAACCGAAAGAGATTATAAAACAGAAACCGTCCACCTTATCAAGATAAAAGCGAAAGGCATTGTATAGTTCCCGTTCAAATACCCAGCGGATATTTTTCGCAAATCCGTTCGGGGCGGCTAAGATAGAATAAGGCAGGTCTTCTTTGGTGTAAGTTAAAAAGCCGCGCGCCTGAAAAAACTGACCGATTTCTCTTCCTAAATAGTCTTCTTTTAGATTATAGAAATGGCTGATCAGTCCAATCTTTTTCTTATTCATGGGAAATTCCGGCGGTCGGGTCGGAAATTTTAAGAAAGGTCTTGCCCGCAAATAGGCCCGGAGGGTAATTATCGGATTTTTCGTTAATTGAATACCGAGAAGAAAATGGGAGAGAAATAGCCCCTTCTTTACCTTCGGGCTTAATATTGGGTATTGGGTAACAAACCGGGCAATATCCGGAATACCAATCATCTTCGGGCAGGCAAAGAGTTTATCCCGGAGAAATACAAAGCGGGGCAAAAAGATACTATCCACATCCTCAAAACTTCTTAGATGTCCAATAAGGATTTTTATTGGCAGGCAGACCTCCGAAGAGATATGCTTCACACCGTCTTCCAATATCTCTGGAGAAGTTCTTGGTGAGAGTTTGGTCTCAATCCCCAAATTTTTGAAAAATACCTCCCAGAACTTTCCATAGCGGTAATAGAGAAGCGCCCTGGGTATCCCTAATTTCATAAATAAATCTTACAACGATTTTTTTCATAAGTCAAGGGATGAAAAGAACTATAAGCCACGGAGGCACAGAGAAATAGAAAAAGATTATTCGCGCCTTCGTGGTTATCAATATTTTTATTCGGTGAATTTCTGTGTGCTTCTGTGGCTAATGACCTTTGTGCTATTTCGTGTAATTTGGTAGCTAATAATTGCTGCCACTAAAATTTAACCCCGCCCCGGTTTGCCGGGACGGGGGGTAGATAGTTATTGGTGTTTAGTAATACCAGACCAATCCGGCATTTATTAAGGAATTGCTGAGAGTGAAAGAAAGTTGCTTACCGCCGCCGCTAACCGATGTATAGCCGAATCCCATTCCGGCATTTAAGTTTACAGCGAAATGGTCGCTCAGGAAATGTTCTAAACCAAGTCCGAAGGGGATGCCAAAACTTGTTGTCTTGGGAGTTTTCACTAAACCTAAATTGATGCCGGCCTTAGCATAGAGATTGGTCTTCTTATGAGCCATCAGGGCATAAGCAAGCAGCATCGTAATATCAACCTCGTAGTAGCTGGTTTTGGTGCCATTGGATATTGAACTAAAGAAAAAGTGGAATACCGGCTCTAAGACGATGTCTTCGTCGAGACCGAATTTAGTTATCGCATAATCAGGAGCGAATGAGGTTTTGAATCCGCCGGTAGTCCAGCCGACGCCCATGCCGATTTTGCCTTTCATATCAACCGCCAAGGCGGTTGATAGGCTAAGAACTAAAAATAAAGGAAGAAGTTTTTTCATATCTCCTCCTTATTAGGTTATCCAAAAAAACCTTTTACATCATACTCATTGGCAAGGCATCTATCCAGCATCCTTCCTGGTCTGCCTTGCTTGCACTGGAAAGGGATTATAAATGCTTGTTTGATAGGACGAAGGCAATCACCTCCTTTTTTAAATAAAGCAAAATCCACTGAAGGCGGATGCGATTACCACTTATTTTACCACCTTCAAGTTCCATATCCGACAATTATACTTATAAATTGTAAGATATCAAGGAGAGATTTTCATTTGGCTATAATGCCTTTAATTACAATAAGATTTTGGAGATGATTATGAATTCTATGTTCCTTATCTTAGAAAAGCAAAAAGTTAGATTAAAAAGATGGTAGATTTTCGTATAAAGAATATGACTCCTCGGACTAGCAAGGAATATGGAATATATTGACCCACCCAAGGTGTTTTCCTTTTTAATTCATCTTTATCACCTTGCGGGAAATCCCTCTTTCGATCCGGAAGATATAGATACCATTTGGTAATTCCCTTCCTTCTTTTGTCCGCCAGTTCCAGATGAGACTTCCTTCCTTCGGCACGGTAAGTGAGGCAACTAATTTTCCGGCTGGAGAAAAAACCTGTATTGATTTTTCTCTCTTTTCCGAACCAGTAAATTTAATCCGAACAAATCTTCTGGCCGGGTTAGGATAGATAGCAAAGACCGAAAGATTATTTATCCTTACCACCTCTTCGGTCATCATACCATTATTGCCCAACTCTTTATCCGAGAGAAATTGGTCAAGGTAAGCACCGTATGTCCAGAATTCGGTTCGGTTTCCTCCCTTGAATAGATAAACTAAGCTGTCATCCGCGGTCATCGCTGCCCCGGTTTTTATCCGCCGACCATAACGACCGCCCGGGATGGTTTCCATCATTACCCAATTATCCCGAGCAATATTATACCGCCAGAATTCATTAGTATTTCCACCCTTCGCTAAGTAAACACTTCCGGGATAATAAGCGAGACAGGCGCCCGACCTCACCCTTTTATTATTCGGCCGGTAATCCACATCTCTTAATGTCACCCAGACATTACCGTTAACATCATAGCCATAGAACTCTAAGGTGCCGCGTCCTTTTACCCCGTAGACTACACCTTCACCACCAACCAGGGCTGAACCAAGACCAAGATTTCTCAAATAAGGACCGGCGGGAAAGTTTGGCATCTCTTCCCACTGATTGAGCGAAGGGTTGTATGCCCAGAACTCCAAACTATGCTCTCCCTTTATCGCATAGAGAAGTCCGGAAACCGGCTCATAGGTCAAGGCACCACCCCTACCCACGCCCTTGCCAATATTCCCCTTAGGAATTGTACAGCATTCCTGCCAGGTAGAATCAAGGAGGTTAAAGGCATATAACTCCTGAGACCGACCACCCTTAAAGGCATAGATTTTTCTCTGCCCCGGGTGATAGGCAAGGGCACAGCCGAATTTCGCCTTCGTCTTCTTTTGTAAATAGATAGAAGAATCCGGTAGTCTGGGTAATTCTTTCCAACTATCCTTTCTTGTATCATAGACCCAGAACTCATTAGAGGTATGTCCCTTTAAGGCGTAAATCTTTCCGTCACCGGTATAGGTTAAGGCACCGGATTTAACCCTTCGTCCAAAGGCGCCGCGCGGGATATCGGTCTTCTGGACCCACTTCCGAAGAGTAAAGATTTGACTTATCGTATCATTCTTCTTATTATAGTCAGCGGTTGAATAGGTGGAACAGCGGATGAGAAAAGTCCCGGGAATAAGGTAAATTGGTGGAAAAGAAAGGGTAGTTGTCTCTGATGCCGCAAGGAAGGTTTTGAGCGACTCTTGATAAATTGGGGTTAAGGTCTCAGGGAGGAGGAAGATTGTTGAAAAGGTAAATAATGTATCTGGGATTGTTCCGATGTTAGCCACCAAGACCTTTGGGGTGATATAACCAGGATAGTCTTCCCGCGCCGGGTGAACAATTCGGGTAATACCGGCATCCTGGAAGATACGATAGAATCTTATTGCCCGACCCGAGGATAAAAGATTACCCGGATATTTGTGTTTGCCTTCACCAAAGAGATATTCCAGTCCAATATTACCGGCGGAATCCTCAATGCCAACCGTTGCGCTTCTACCGCCATTATATCGCCGGTCACCAGCATCAACATCTAAATATTGGAACACGATGTCTCCATTCTCTCCTAAGAGAACCTCAAAGGAAAGCGCGGAGGCGGTATCCGAATAGTCACTTCCCTTTCGTCTGACCCGGTCCCAAATTATGACTAACTTTCTCAGAGGCGCTTCTCCAACTATTTTATAACCAATCCGACCGCCGCCAAAATCTTGACCAACAATCAAATCGTCCCAGAAGGGGTATAAAGCGGCATTGGGTAGCGACGGCGAAGGGATTGATGAATTATTCGGGACCATCACCGCCTGTGGTTTAAAGGACAACCAGCCATCACAGGATACCCGCAAATAGGTCCAGGTCGTTTCATAAAATGGGAAGGACCAAGGGATGCCACCGGGAATCTCCACACTTGCCCCATCGGCTTCGCTCAATAGGGTGAACATACCAGATGTGTCAATCCAGGAAAAGACTGGTCCATCCGTCGTATCAGAATCAATCCAGAAGTTCCGATAAATTCCGTGGTCCGGTCCACCGGTAAAATATGCCGGGGTGATAAGAATATTCTTAGAAAGGGTATCATCTTTTGGTTCCTTGTCTCCTGTAAGAAGAAGCCTTACCTTCACAGTATATTCACCCGGCCCCGGTGGTAAGAAGGAGGCAAATTCAAACATCTCACCAGTAAGCGGCGGAAGGCTTCGGGTAACTAAGGTCTTTTTATCAAAGTAGACCGGTGTGCCAGTCTTAGTGTAAATCGTGCAGAGGACAACTAATCCATCCTCTCCGGGGAGTATGATAGACCTCCCGTGGTTTTCAATTCGGGCGAGGACCGGGAAAGTTTTTGATAGAGGTCTTAGAGCCATTTCTCCCCGTGGTTTGAAAATCGTTGCGACCCGGGCATTAGTGTCCGCCAGGAGTGTTGGCATAAACTCAACGGTTGCCCTAAGCATCCAATCACCGTGGGTTGTATCCTTATTATAAACCGAATCCGAAATTAAGAAATAATAGCGATGCCAGGCTTGAGAATTTCTTGCCCGGTCCCGATATAACCTTGGACAATTTGGATAATCATGAGCCTGAAGATAAAAGAGATAAAAACCACCTTCTCTAATGATTAAATCCTTTCCGGTCAGGTTGATATCATTCCAACCGGGTAAAGCACCAAACTCCTCGGATTCAAAGAGCAAAGTCCCCGGCGTAGAATCCGGACCGTCATCGGCACAAATCCGAATCTTAAACCGATTGGATAGAGTTTCATTAACTCCAAAATAGAAATGGGCATCAGTGATTTTATAAGGATAATGGTCAGGGATGAACCGAACACCAATTCCTTCATTTAAGAAGAGAGAAGAGGTATCACGGTAAGAGACGCTGTCGTCATAAAGGTAAGTCTTAAAATGACTGACGGTAAAAGACAAACTCCGAGTATCATTGGTCGGATTTTCATCCGATTGACCAAGAATCTCGCTCCAGAATCTTATCCAATACTGACCGTCAATTGATAGGAAACTCGGGAAAGATACGGTGAGAGTTTCAAAGGAGGCAATCGGAACAGAAAGGCTCTCTAAATAAAGAGGCGGAGAAAGCGAATCAAATGGGCAGATTTTGCAGAAGACCTTAACCGTCTGATTATTGAAACCAAAGTTTGCCGCTAAGGCGGTTGGAGTAATACTACCAGGTAACTCATGGGGATAGGGTCTTTGGATTGCGGCAATCCCACAGTCATTATCAAAGACCTCCGAACCATAAATTACCACATTGTCTAAACACCACCAATAAATTCCGGAGACAGCACCCTCAAAAATCCAGGCCAACCTTACATCCGGTTTCTTATCTGCCCAATCCAATCGGAATGTCTCAATCCCTGGACCAAACGGTGCTTTATACTCTTTCACTAAATATTGTTCTCCACCGGAAAATCCAACAATCTTCGCCCGATAGCGGAGTGTATCATAAGGCAAAAAATAGGTTGAGCACCTTAAAAAGATATTATCCATACCGGATAGGTTATAAGTTGGGGAGATTAAAGAGTCTGGGGTATCTTCGGAACTGATGAAAACGATTGCCGCATAAGGAGTATTATTTGCCGACCAAGGGGCAGATGAGATACCCCGACGATGCCAGTCCGAGGTTGAAGTATCACCGGTAAATTTTATTTGCCAACCCGGTGGCGGCAAGATAGTTGACCAGGAGATATTAAAGTCCTCACGGTAGCGACGAGCCACACCAAAGAAGATACTCATTTTATCGTTATTATTATATACATCGCCCTCAAGACGGGTTGAACAAACTGCCTGAAACCATCCTCGTGAGGAAAGGGTGCAAGGAGCAAATTTCGTTAAGATGGAATCCCCAGTGGGGAGACTTACATCCTGAGTATCGGAATAAAAGTTTCCTATCCGGAAGACTACGAGAAAGTCTGCCGGACCACGACCAAAGTTCTTAATCCAAGCCGAAGGGATGACCACTTGCCCGGAATCTAAAACTCCTGTGGGAGCAAGAATAGATTTTACCCCCACATCCAAAATACTCACAAGTACCGAACCGGTTTGCCGGTCATTAGAAACATTCATATCATTGGTTAATTGGGTTGTGCATTTTGTGATAAGATTACCTAAGGGTTCTGCTCTCCAGTCAGCAAAGTTAACCAACCTTTCTTCGTTGGGAAGAAGATTGTTTACAGCCCTTACACTGGAATAGTCAGTGCCAATCGTAAATACCGCATCAAAGGTTACCGGTGTATTGCCAAAATTCTTCACCTTCGCCTGTGGGGTAATCACCCGCCCGGAATCAACCGTGCCGGTTGGGGCAACAATCTGAGTTATCCCAGCATCTAAGACCCGAACGAATACCTTATCCTCTAATCGGTCATTGGAGTTATATATATCATTGGTTAATTGAGTCGTGCACTTTGTTACCAAAGTATCTCTTGGTTTGGCTCGCCAGTTATCAAAGTTAACTGACCTCTCTTCATCCGGAAGAAGATTACTTACTGTTCTTACACTAGAATAGTCAATACCAATTGTAAATACCACATCAAAGGTAACACTCGTATTTCCGGAATTCTTCACTTTCGCCCGCGGTGTGATGAGTCTTCCCGAATCAACCGTGCCAGTTGGAATAGATATCTCGGTTGTTCCCACATCCAAAATTCTGACAAATACCCTGCCTTCTAATTTATCATTAGTGTTATCAATATCACCGGCTAATTGGGTTGTGCACTTTGTCACAAGGCTACCCCTTGGCTTAGCGCTCCAGTCAGTAAAGTCAATTGTTCTCTCTTCATTTGGGGCAAGGTCGCTTACGGTCTTTGTGCTGGAATAGCCATCAATCGTAAATACCGCATCAAAAGTTACCGATGTATTGCCA
>CAYRLZ010000016.1:0-15735 GCA_964425275.1 uncultured bacterium
CTTTTAATGGGTCAAATGGTGGGAGTTGGAGGAAGTTTAGGGTGAGCGGTCCGATTTCTGTCTCCGGTAGGACGATTTTTTGGTGACCAAACAGGGCGCTAAAAAGCGCCAGGAGTAAAATTATAATAAAGAAGTTCTGTCGCATAAAACCTCCGGAATAAAACCTTTTATTTATTATACCTGATATAAAATTGAAGTCAACTGGTAGTAATCTTTCAAATTCCCAGGATAAGATTTTAACGGTTTAGTTCAATCCCGCGCCGGGTGGATTCTATAAAATTGAGGAGAAGGTCAATCTCGCTGGTGCGGGGTAATTTCTTAATTTGGGCCAAGGCATCCTTAAGATTTAATTGGGAGCGATAGATTATTCGGTAGAGATTTTTTATTAGGGATATCCTTTTTTCGGAAAAGTTGTTGCGCCGTAAGCCAACGGTATTAATCCCCCGAACGCGGAATGGATTTCCTTCACCAATCATAAAAGGGGGAAGGTCTTTTTTGAGATAGGAGCAGGCACCGACCATCGCATAGGAGCCAACCCGAACAAACTGGTGGATACCAACCATCCCGCCGATGTTGACAAAATCAAAGATTTGGCAGTGCCCAGCAATTTGGGTCTGATTGGTTATGATATTATAGCTGCCAATTTGACAGTTATGGGAGATGTGACAATAAGCCATTATGAAATTATTGTCGCCAATTTTTGTCTCTTGGTCGCGACCGGTTGCCTTATGAATTGTTGTATATTCCCGGATGATATTTCCTCTTCCGATGGTCACCCGGGTTTTTTCTCCTTGATATTTTTTATCCAAGGGGGGTAGACCAATTATTACACCTTGATAGATTTTATTCCCTTCACCGATTATTGTCCCCTCACCGATAAAGGAAAATGGGTAGATTACCGTCCCTTGACCAATATGACAGCGCTTCTCAATTACCACATAGGGATAGATTTTAACACCGTCTTCAATTACCGCTGATTTTTCAACAATGGATAAATGGGAGATGCTTGTCTTTTTAGCCAATCTTTTCCTTAAATCCTAAAAGAAGTTCGGCGGTGCAGGCAACCTCTTCACCGACGGTTATCTTCCCTTGAAACTTATAGATATTTCCTTTTTTCTGTAAGAGTTCACACTGGATGGTTAAGGTATCACCGGGACCGACCATTCTTTTGAAGCGGACCTTATCCAAGCCTAAGAAGAGGGAGATTTTATTTTTTCGGTCTGCCTCGGATATATTCTTTAAGAGGAGGAGACCGGCGGTCTGGGCAATTGCCTCACAGAGTAGGACCCCGGGCATAAGGGGGAAATCAGGGAAGTGCCCCTCAAAGAATGGCTCATCAGCGGTCACATTTTTTATCGCGGTAATCCTTCTTTCTTCCACCGCCACTACCTTATCAACAAAGAGAAAGGGATAGCGGTGGGGTAAGATTTCTTTTATTTTATTAATGTCCATAAATATCCTCCAAACTTTCCTCTTCAATTCTTATCAAGAGTTTGTAGTTCAATCTATGGGAGGGGTTATAGGTAAATATCTTTCCCTTGATGTATCTTCCGCAGATTTTTAAGTCACCCAAGAGGTCTAAAATTTTATGGCGGATAAATTCGTCCGGAGAGCGAAGTCTTTTCGGATACAAGATTTTTTCTTTTCTTTGATAGGGGATACCAGCCTTTCTGAGATAAGATGGAAAGGGGTATTGCCCGAATGTCCTAGCCCAGGCAATCTCCTTTTTATAGATAAGCGGGGTTAATTTAGGAAGTGAGAAGCAAGAAGAGAAATTTAATTCAGGAAACGAGAAAAATATTTTTATCTCTAAGTCTTCACCAGGCAGAAGTGATAGGAAGGAGTCTTTATAAAATTCAATCAAAGGGTTTCTTGGTGAGAAGAATGCTACCGGCGTCTTCTGTTTTTTTATTTGGGCTCTCTGGAAGAGGTTTAGATATTCTCGGCCACTGCCATCAAAGAAAGGGAATTCATTGCCGGATAGTTCTACTTTTAGGTTGTCAATTCCCAAGCCATAGCAGACAGAAAGAAAGTGTTCGGGCATTTTGATTCCCCTAAGGGACATTCGGTGGGGGAGAGGGGTGATATTTTTCCGGCAGACTTTAATTCCATTTATTACAATTCCCGAATCCGGCGGTGCCGGGAGGATTGTCAGTTTAATCGGTCTTCGGACGAAGAGACCCAAACCTTCGGTTTGGACTTTTTTTTTTATCGTCTTTTGGAATTCGGGCTGGCGGAATTTTTTCTTCACTGCTTTTTGAAGAGGTCTAAAAACCGGTCTTCATACTGGTCAAATAACCCCCATTTATCTAACTCTCTCTTTAATTCATAGGCGCGGCGGCGGTCAATCTTTGCCTCCTGAAAAAGTCTCTCAATCTTTTCAAATATATAATTGGGAATTTTATTCTTCTCTGGGGGCTCTTCTTCGGGTTCTCTTTTCTCCTCAAAGATTTCTTTTATCTTCTCTTCCATCATTTGAAACTGATTGTCCATTTCGCTCGTCATTAAATCCAATTCTTCAAAACTAATCCTTACTCCCAGAATTCGCTGGAAGACTTCATTCAATGCCCGCCAGGCACGGGGATTAGGGAAGTTTATTGCATAAACCGGAATTGTTGCGAGAAGACAGGTGCCGGTGATTTCTCTTTCCCGGGCGTAGCCAATTAAAAGCCCATTGAGCCCGGAGATATTACCGCTCTCCATTATTCGGATACCCAGTTGTAAGAGACGGTCACGGTTTCGTTTCTGGTTGGTGACACCGTAGACGACCGAGGGGTCTTTATGTCCCATTGGGGTTGGGAATGAGGCACCCGTAAAGATTTCTTTTACCCCTACCTCCTGAGCGAAATTGAGGATCTCCTCAATTAATTTCTGTCCTAGTTTTCCGGAAAGTTGGACCTCTCCTTCAAAGACTAAAAGGTTAGTCTCCGGGTGATAGAAAAATGTATTCTGAGGTGGTGGCGGGAAATAGACGAGACCTTCTTCCACAGCCACTTCCTCCGGGGTATAGGCATTACCCAGGTCAACCTGAGCGAATTTTATCATCCCCAGATTCCTCCTTAAATAGTCAACCGCACCCAACCCAACATTACCCATTCCGGGCCAAGCGGCAAGAAGAGTGGGTCCTTCAATTTTTATTTTTTTAATGATTTTTATCGTCATCATTAAATAATATCGGAATTTTAAAAATTGTCAATTGTGATATTAGAGACGAAGAAGTTGCTATTTTAAAGTTGTAGCGACAGCGGATTTGACAAAGTATAAATAATCCATATATTAAGTATATGCATCGGGAAAAAGAACCAAACTGGTATCAACTCCCAATTGAAGAGGTCTTCTCACTCTTAGCGACCGGTCATTCCGGACTCACTACGGAAGAGGCAAAGAAGAGACTAGCCAGATATGGCTACAATGAATTAAGGCTTAAGAAGAAAAGTCCCCTCATCCGATTTTTACTCCAGTTCCATAATCCCCTCATCTATATTTTACTTGCCGCCTCATTAGTGACAACGATTCTGGCAATAAGAACCGACCCCCATGCCTGGGCCGATACCATGGTTATCTTGTTAGTGGTAATTGTTAATGTTACAATCGGATTTATTCAGGAGGGAAAGGCCGAGGCGGCAATTGAGGGGCTAAAAAAGATAATGGTGCCGGAATGCACTGTTTTAAGAGATGGTAAGAAGAGGGTTATTCCTTCTCGGGAACTGGTTCCGGGTGATGTCTGCCTTTTGGAGGGCGGTAACCGGGTGCCCGCGGATTTGCGCCTTTTTTATGTGAAGAATCTGAGTGCCGACGAATCGGTTCTTACTGGCGAGTCGATTCCGGTAAATAAAGGCACTGAGCCGATTCATAAAGATAATTTACCGCCCGGGGACCAACGGTGTCTGGCTTTTAGCGGCACCTTCATCACCAAAGGACAAGGACAGGGGGTAGTTGTAAATACGGGCATTCGCACCGAGTTTGGTAAGATTGCCCAGATGGTGGAGGAGACCAAAAAAATCACCACCCCCCTAACGCGCAAGATAGCGGAATTCACCCACTTTTTAGTCATTTCAATTCTCATTCTCGCGGCGGTAAATTTTATCGTCGGAGTAATATTCCGATATAAACCAACCTATTCCTTTCTCGCCTCGGTTGCCTTAGCTGTCGCCACCATACCAGAGATGTTGCCGGCACTTGTTGTGGCCATTCTCGCTTTGGCCTCGGTGGCGATGGCCAAGAAAAATACCCTGATAAGAAAATTGCCCGCGGCCGAGACCTTAGGTTGCACTACCGTCATCTGTTCCGATAAGACCGGAACCCTAACCAAAGGTCAAATGACCGTGGTCCGGATATATTCCGGAGAAAGGGAATACCAAGTTCAAGGAATCGGATACGAGCCGAAAGGTGATTTTCTGTTTGAAGATACAGTGATTAATCCCCTATCGGAAACTCAGGAATTAAAGGAGACACTTAAAGCCGGTTTACTATGTAATAATGCCACACTAATTAAAGATGGGGGAAAGTTTAATTTGGTTGGCGACCCAACCGAAGGAGCTCTTGTCGTTTGTGCACTTAAAGCCGGAATAAGAGAGGAACTACTTCGTTTGGATGAGATTCCCTTTGAACCAGAAGAGCAATTTATGGCAACCCTACATCAAGATAGCAATAAGAATATTATCTATGTAAAAGGTGCGCCGGAAAAGGTATTGACCTTTTGTTCAAACCGGTTAATTGATGGTAAAACCACTTCTCTGCGAAAAGAGGAGATTCTAAAAAAGGTGGAGTCAATGGCCCAAGATGCCCTGCGGGTTTTGGGTATGGCTTATAAACTTGTGCCAAAGGAGAAAGAGTTTCTCTCCTCTGATGATATTGAAGACCTAACATTTCTCGGTCTGGAAGGGATGATTGACCCACCAAGAGAAGAGGTAATTTCCGCAATCAAAGAGTGTAAGAAGGCTGGGATAAGAGTGATAATGATTACCGGTGACCATGCCCATACCGCTAAGGCGATTGCCCGGGAGATTGGAATTGGGGAAGGGGAGGAGACGGTAATGACCGGTGAAGATTTGTCCAAGGTAGGTGATGAGGAGTTGAGTGAGATTGTTGAAAAGGTCTCGGTCTATGCCCGAATTGCCCCAGAACATAAGTTAAGGATAACCCAGTCTTTACAGAAGAGGGGTCATATTGTTGCGGTGACCGGCGATGGTGTGAACGATGCCCCAGCCTTAAAAGCCGCGGATATTGGAATTGCGATGGGCATAACCGGAACCGAGGTAAGCAAGGAGGCGTCGGATATGGTCTTAGCCGATGACAACTTCGCCAATATCGTTAGGGCGGTTGAAGAGGGGCGACATGCCTGGCAGAATTTTCAGAAGGCGGTCCTTTATACCCTACCAACAAATGGTGGTCAGGCACTTCTCATAATGGGCGCAATCCTTTTGGCCCCGTTTTTCCCAATCTTTGCCCTCCGCCTTCCCTTAGAACCAATCCATATCCTCTGGGTTAATTTAGCCGATTCTATCTTTCTCACTATGCCTCTAATGATGGAACCGAAGGAGAAAGGGCTTTTGGAAAACCCACCGCGCTCCATTAAAGAAAGGATAGCGAATTCACTATTTTTCATTAGGGTTGGTCTGGTTTCAATCGTGATGGCGTTAGTCGGATTTTTTCTATACCACCATTTTGGGAACCAAGCAATTCGTAATGGGGTTGACGAACTACTTCTGACCCAGGCCCAGACCGCCTCATTCTTTGGGGTAAAACTCCTCCATTTAGGCTATCTGGCAACTGCCCGGTCAATAACCAGGTCGGCATTCACATTTAGCCCCTTCTCTAATAAATGGGTACTCCTTGGTATGGGGATAACAATTCTGACCCAGTTGATGATAACTTATATTCCATTTTTTCAGAATCTATTTCGGACCAAAGCCTTTCCTTTTGAGTGGTGGCCGGTTATAATCTTGGCTCTCTTCCCAGGTTTCTTGGTTACCGAAATTGAAAAGGTTTTAAGGAGAAGATTCCAAAGGCGCTAATTTTAACCACAGAGGCACGGCGACACCGAGAAAAAAGATAGAACCACTATTGGCTAAAAGAACGGATTTTATCCTTGACTTTTTGTGATAAGAGGGTAAAATGGGTTATGGATTTATTTACCAAGTGTTATGAGTATTATCCGATAGTGGAGAGGGCAAAAAAGACCGGTTTCTATCCTTACTTTCGCCCAATCCAATCCGAACCGGATCGCGAGGTCGTTATCGGTGGCAAGAAACTCTTGATGTTTGGTTCAAACAACTACTTAGGTTTGACAACCCATCCAAAATTAAAAGAGATGGCCATCGCCGCCATTGAGAAATACGGCACCGGCTGCACCGGCTCCCGTTTCCTAAACGGCACCTTGGATTTACACGAAGAGTTAGAAGAAAAGTTAGCGGAATTCTTTGGCAAGGAAGACTGTATCGTCTTTTCCACGGGCTTCCAAACGAATCTTGGTGTCATCTCATCTTTGGTGCGGAAAGGAGACTGCGCCATTACCGATAAATTAGACCATGCCTCAATCGTTGACGGTTGTCAACTTTCTTTTGGCGAGGTGAAACGATTCGTTCATAATGATATGAATGACTTAGAAAAAATATTAAAAGGAATTCGGAAGGATAAAGGAAAGTTGATTATCGTTGACGGGGTTTTTAGTATGGAGGGTGATATCGCCAATCTCCCGGAAATCTGTCGTCTGGCGAAAAGATATGGCTGTCGGGTGATGGTTGACGATGCCCATGCGATTGGGGTTTTGGGAAAGAACGGTAGGGGAACTGCGGAGCATTTCCATTTGGAAGAAGAGGTTGATTTAATTATGGGGACATTCTCCAAATCCTTTGCCACGATTGGCGGATTTGTTGTGGGCGAGAAGAAGGTCATAACCTTCATTAGGCATCAAGCAAGGTCACTTATCTTCTCGGCCAGTATTCCACCGCCCGCGGTTGCCACCGTGCTTGCCGCCTTAGAGATAATAAAAAAAGAACCCGAGCGGCGGGAACGATTATGGCAGAATACCAATAAGATGCTGAAAGGATTAAAAGATATGGGATATAATACCGGAAATAGTTGCACACCAATTATCCCAATTATTATCGGCGATGACAATAAGACAATTCAATTCTGGCATAATCTCTACGAAGCCGGTCTTTTTACCAATCCGGTTATTCCACCCGCGGTTCCACCGGGTCGGTCCTTAATCCGGACGAGTTATATGGCAACTCATACCGATGGGGAGTTAGACCAGGCATTGGCGATATTTGAAAAAGTGGGGAAGGGGACCGGAATAATTCCGTGATTCGGGTCAAGAGGGTTGAGACAAAGAAGGAATTAAGGGAGTTTCTTCTTCTACCCTTTAACATTTATAGGGGGGATAAGAATTGGGTTCCGCCTTTGATTTCTGATGTCGCCGAGACCATTGACCCAAAGAAAAATCCGTTCTTCGCCCATGCGGAGAGGGAACTTTTCCTGGCGGAGAAAGATGGGAAGGTTTTGGGAAGGGTCGCTTCAATTATTGATTACAACTATAATAACTACCACAAAGAGAATATCGGCTATTTCGGCTTCTTTGAGTCATTCCCGGATTACGATGTCGCCTGTGCCCTTTTTGACCAGGTAAGAGAAGAATTAAAAAAGAAAGGGATGCAAAGGATGCTCGGTCCGGCAAATCCCGGGCTTTATGATGAGTGCGGATTCCTTTTTGAAGGTTTTGAATCACCGCCGGTCTTGAAGATGTCCTATAATCCACCTTATTATATTGAATTCTGTGAAAGATACGGGATGAGAAAAGAGAAGGACTTCTACGCCTATTCCATCCGGACCGACCAAGAAGTCCCGGAGAAGTTAAAAAGGGTATTAGGTTATTTACAAGAGAAGAAGAATATCCGGGTGCGTCGGATTGATTTGAAACGATTGGATAAAGAGATTCTCTTAGTCAAAGAGATTTACAACGATGCCTGGTCTGAAAACTGGGATTTTGCTCCGCTCACCGATGCAGAATTTGATTACCTGGGGAAAAAATTGAAGCCGATTGCGATTAGGGAATTACTGCCAATCGTTGAGATTGACGGCGAACCAGCCGGGGTCAGTTTAGCCCTTCCGGATTACAATCAGGTTTTGAAAAGATTGAATGGTCGCCTCTTTCCTTTTGGTATCTTTAAGTTCTTAATCTATAAAAATAAGATTGACTGCGCTCGGCTCTGGGCATTGGGCGTGAAGAGAAAATTCCATAACTTGGGGATTGACGCCCTATTATACTATGAGACATTTGAGAGTGCGAAACGGCTTGGTTACAAATGGGGCGAGGTCTCTCAGATATTGGAAGATAACATCGCCGTCATCCGACCGATTGAGATGTGGGGCTGTCGCTTATACAAAAAAACCAGAATCTACGGAATGGAGATATAAGTCTAATCCCTTTCTTTTGGTTGAAAGGTAGAGAGAATTACCGCTAATTGTAAGAAGTTAGGAAGTTTCTTTTTGCCCGGATTGTATAATGTGCCGTCAATTAAATAAAATCTTCCCTCGTGATTTAAGGCATAGGCAACAAATGGTCCGCCAATTATTTCCTTATCGTTCTGCCAAATCCCCTGTAATTTAATCGCCTCTACCCCGCAAAATTGTATCTTCTGGTAATTGGTATATTCCCGAGCGACATAATCGCCATCATAATAAAGATAGGTGAGACTATCCCGCAGGGTGATTATCCCATCAGGATTTAGTTCCTTCTCGCCATCGGTCCAGTAGATGAAGATGCTTCGGTCGGGATAATGGGCAAAGAAATAGATAAAGTTTCCCGAAACGTATTTCTCAGCGATTCCGAATCCCTTTGGAATTTTTAAGGAAAACGGGTATCTCTTTATCTTTTCCTTTATTTTTATATTCTCTCCCCGAGAATAGGTTAGGTGATAGATTCTTTCTGAGAGGTGATTTTTTAGGGAATAACTTATTCGTTCTTTATATCTTCTTAATCCCTGGGTTAGATTTTCTTTATCCTTTGCCACGAAGATAAAAAATTGGGATGGGGTTGGTCTCTTTCTTATCTCTAATTTTGTGGCAAAGAAGGCGAAGGTCTCTCTCTCCACCACCTCTCGCTTTGTGCCGATTAACTCTTTAAGGATTGTATCCGAGGTTGTGCCAACCAAAAGGATATTGGGGAATTGGGCATAGACCGAGATTTGGGACAAAGGGCGAAAACGTAAGCGAAACATCTTCTCCGGTTGGGGGGTTAAAATCTCTTCTTCTAATAACGAAATTAGGGTATCTCTTATCAACTCCGGATAATCGGTTAAGACATAGACATCGGACAACCGGCCAATCACCTCCGGCAATGGGGTGCAAGAGAAAAAGAGAAGGTATGAAATAATCAAGACAAAGTAGAGTGATTTTCTCATCATATCACCTTTAAAAGACCTTCTCTTTCCTGAAACCGCTTCGGGATATTCTCTTTGACTATCTGGTTCTCCTCCCTTTCTAAGTTTGGGTCTTCGGCAATTAGGGCAAAGGCATCCTCTCGGGCTTGGAAGAGAATCTCTTTCTCTTTGAGCGGGTCGCCAACCTTAAAGTCCGGGAGACCATGTTGCCGGATGCCGAAGAATTGTCCCGGTCCTCTCACCTCTAAATCCTTTTCCGCCAGAAGGAAACCGTCGTCCAATTTCTCAAAGTGGCTAAGCCTCTCTTTCGCTTCTTCACTGATATTTTCCGGAGCAATCAAAATACAATAAGAGACCTCTTCACCCCGACCAACCCGACCACGCAACTGGTGGAGTTGGGCAAGACCAAACCTCTCCGGATGCTCAATTAAGATAATCGTGGCATTCGGCACATCAACGCCAACCTCAATCACGGTTGTTGTCACGAGGATCTGAATTAATCCCTTTCGGAAATCCTCCATCGTTCTTATCCGCTCCTCACTTCGCATCCGACCGTGAAGCAGGGCAACGGAAAAATCCGAAAAGATGAGTTTTACCTCTTCGTAGGTCTTCTTGGCGGAGGCTAAATCCAATCTCTCCGATTCCTCAATCAAAGGGCAGAGGATATAAACCTGCCTCCCTTCCTTCAATTTATTCCGGATGTATTCATAGACCTTGTGCCGGTTTTTCTCGGTTGTCAGTTGGGTGATAATCTTCTTTCGGCCCGGTGGCTTCTCCTTCAAGGTTGAGATATCCAAGTCACCGTAAAGGGTTAGGCTCAAAGTGCGGGGGATTGGGGTGGCGGTCATCACCAAGAAATGGGGAGATTTCCCTTTGGTCAATAACTTCGCCCTCTGCATCACCCCAAACCGATGCTGTTCGTCAACCACAACCAATGACAGATTCTTAAACCGGCATTCCTCTTCAATTAAGGCGTGCGTGCCAAAGATAATACCAATCTCACCTTCAATCAGTTCTTTATAGATTCTCTCTTTCTCTTTCTTCTTGACGCTACTCGTAATCAAGGCACTCTTTATGCCGATATCACTTAGACGATTGTGCCAATTAAGAAAATGTTGTTCCGCTAAGATTTCGGTTGGTGCCATAAGGCAGGCTTGGGTATGATTCTCACCGGCTAAGACCATGGCATAGAGGGCAATAACGGTTTTACCCGAACCGACATCGCCTTGAAGGAGTCTGGTCATACTCTTTCCTTTTTTGAGGTCTTCTTCAATCTCCTTAATCACATCTCTTTGGGATTGGGTGAGGGAGAAAGGAAGGGAAGAAAGGAACTTTTCCGTTAGGTTGTGCCGGTTAAAAAGGATTGGGGCATCCTCGCGCTTGCGGTTTTTATTTAGGGCTAAGAGGCATTCAAAATAGAAGAACTCCTCGTAGACCAATCTTTTCTGGGCAACTCTGGCGGATTCTATCGTTTCCGGAAAATGGAGAGAATTTAAGGCAGTGGGCAAGTTAGGGAAGGAATACCTTTCCAAAATCTTTTTCGGCAGTGTCTCTTTCAATAGCGGCTGGGCAACTTTTAAGGCTTGACGCATTGTTCGCCGGACATCCCACAAAGAGAGGTTTTCGGTTAAGGGATAGATTGGGATAATCGTTCCCGAGTATGTGTAATCTTCTTTCCCCTCTTCAATCAATTCGTAATAAGGGTTAACCATTGACTTCCCGCGGAAGTAGGAGACAGTTCCGGAAAGGATGATTTCTTGATTAGGGTGGAAGGCTCGTTTTAGGTCGGGTCGGTTGAACCAGGTGACATTGATGACTCCGGTATTATCGCCGACGACAATTCGCACCACTTCACCTTTGGTTTGGGTCTTTTGGGTTCCGGCGGCTAAAATCTTGCCGATGAGAGTCCCCTCCTCACCGACCTTCAACTCTCGGATTGGGGTGAGATTCTTTCGGTCCAGATACCTTCTCGGAACGAGAAAGATTAAGTCTTTGACTGTCTCCACGCCGATTCTTCTAAAATAATATGCCTTCTTTGGTCCAACCCCTTTCAGGTATTGAATTGGGGAATTAAGGTCTCTCTCCTTTCTTGGCTGATAAAATGATTTTCTCTTCTTAAAGAAATAGACACCGCTTGGCTGGGAAGGACTTTCCGCCATCAGACATTATAGGAGCGAATACCAATAAATCAAGCCATTTTTTTGCCTACTTGGAATTCTCCTTTTACCATCTAATCATTTTCACTTCGTTGCGTATCTAATTTTCTAAATAACCATTGCCGGAGTATAATCTTTGTACAAATCAAATGCTTGTTGGTAGACCAAATTGGTAATTTCTTCGGTTTCTTCTGGCTGGAACTGATTCATTAATAACAAACGACGCACATTGTCTCTTATTCTTGCCTTGATGATTTCATTATTTGTCCAATCAATAGTTAAATCTCTCCTTATCATTTTTACCAATTCTCTTACTAATTCCTTTATTTTTTCATCCTGTCTGATAATTCTCTTACTGGCAATTGCGTCATAAAATGCTAACTCTTCTTCGGTCAAATTCATCTCCCTTGCCATTTCATCTACCTTTTTGATTTCCTTAGCAAGTTCTATTAACCGCTCGATAACTTTAGTCGCACTAATTACTCTATTTTCGTATTCCTCAATCAGTTTTTCCAGCATTTTCAAAAGAGATTTATAACGAATAGAATTTTTGCGCATTCTTAAACTAATCTCGTCCGATAACAATTTATTCAGAATCTCAATTGCCAGATTTTTATATTTAATCTTTCTTACCTCTTCCAAAAATCTCTCATCCAAAATTGAGATATCAGGCTTCTCTTTCTCCCTTAGAGCGAAAATGTCTATTATTCCTTCGGCGGCGATACTTTTCGAAATTAGTTCTTTAATGGTCGATTCTAGACCGGTTTCAATCTTTGCCTTTTCGCTAATTAATGTTCTTTTAATCAAAACGCTTCTTACTGCTTTGAAGAAATCTATATCGTCTTTAATATCATAACCTTCTTTATGGGGCATTACGAAGGCGTGGAGTTTAATTAACTGCAATGACTCTTTTAAAAATCTTTCCTTCTTTTTTTTATCTAAGGCTTCATCTTTTTGATTAGTAATAACCGTATTTACTGCTTGCTGTAAGATTTTAGCTAATTTTTCGCCTTCTAAGTATTTCCATTTTGAATAATCAATCCCACTGAACATTGCTTTCACAATATCGTATTTTTCAAGCATCTTGTTAATAATATTTTGAAGCGGTATCATCGCTTCTTTTCTAACCTCTGGGTCAAAAACATTTAATGCCTTTTTTAGGTCATCAGCAATCCCGATATAGTCAACAATTAATCCCCCGGGTTTGTCTTTAAATATTCTATTTACTCGGGTGATTGCGTGCATTAAGCCATGGTTTTTTAAGGGTTTATCAAAATACATCGTATGAAGGGAAGAGACATCAAATCCAGTAAGCCACATATCACAAACAATAACCATTCGCAATGGGTCATCCGGGTTTTTAAATCTCTTTTCTATCTCTTCGGCGCGGGTTTCCCCTTTAATTTCTCCTTTAAATTCTTCGGGTTTTGAAATCACAACTGCCACTTCCGGTGCGTCTTTTATATTGGAAATCAATTTATACATCTCAACAGCAACCCTTCGGCTAATTGTTGTTACCATTGCCTTTCCTTTCAATCCCCGATTATTAAAGTGATTGACTATATCCTCAGCTATTCTCTTTAATCGATCCGGCACGCTCACCGCTTGCTCTAATCGGGCAAATTTCCTTTTCAGCGATTCTTTCATTGCAAAATCAACCTCTTGGGTCAAATCATCAAACTCCTCGTCAATAAAATAATTCGTTAAATGAAGAGGAACTAATCTTCCTTCATAATAGATTGGCACGGTGGCACCGTCTTCAACCGAACGGCTCATCGGATAAATGTCAATATAATCGCCAAAGACTAAACGGGTATCACGACTTTTCAAACTTATCGGTGTAGCGGTAATTCCCAGAAAAGAAGCGTTGGGTAAAGCCTTTCTGGCTCTTGCCGCTAATTTCGCATATTCGGAACGGTGGGCTTCGTCGGCAATGACGATAATATTTCTTCTTTCGGAAAGCACGCCGAAGTCTTCGGCAAATTTTTGAATGGTTGTAAAAATCAATTCGGCACCGGCGGTTTTCAATTTATTTTTTAGATCTTTTATTGATTCCGCCTGTTTAGCCAAAACCGCATAGTCGGTTCGTAAAAATGTTTTATAAAACTGGTTATCAAGGTCATTGCGGTCAGTCAAAAATACAAAGGTCGGGCTTTGCAGTTCTTCAATCTTCTTAGTCTTATTGACATAAAAAACCATTGAAAGCGTCTTCCCGCTTCCCTGTGTATGCCAGAAAACGCCAATTTTTCTGTTTCCGTCCGGTTTTATTGCTCTCAGCGTTTCCTTAACCGCTTTATTCACGCCAAAATACTGATGGTAAAGGCAGATTTTCTTGGTGAATTTGGAGACATCTTTTTCGGTATCTGCTTCAAAGACAATAAAATTTTCAATAATATCCAAAAGCCGTGATTTTTGAAAAAGTCCTTTAACCAAAACTTCCAGTTCCGATACGCCTTTTAATTTTTCGTCGCCGCTTTCAATCCCGCGCCAAACCTTAAACCATTCCCAGGAAGAAGAAATTGTGCCATATCTTGCTTCCGAAAGGTCACTGATTGCCAAAATCTGGTTGTATTTGAAAATCTCTGGGATATCTTTTTTATATTCCTGCAACTGCTGATAAGCAGTGTTAATTGTTGCTTCTTCAATTGTTGGATTCTTTAATTCAAATATTGCCACCGGAATGCCGTTTATAAAAACGACCACATCAGGTCTGCGCACTTTTTCCGTTCCTTGAATTGCAAATTGATTAACAACCAAAAATTCGTTATTCAAAGGGTTTTCAAAATCAAAAACCTTAACAAACCTTCCTCGCAACTCGCCTTCTTTATTTTTTAGTTCAACTTTTATCCCTTCGGTTAGCATCCGATAAACCTCTCGGTTAGCAATCTCCAAATTTGGATGCTCAACGCTTTTTAATTTATAAATTGCCTCGGCAATGGCTTTTTCTGGCAAATCCGGATTTAACCTTTTAATTGAACTTCTCAATTTTTTCTCTAAAATTACATCCTTAAAATCCCTTTCTACCAAAGTCCCGCCCGGTGAAATATCCGGTCCAAATTTATATTCATAGCCGAGTTGCTTAAACCAGTCAATCACTGGTTGCTCGGTTAATGTGTATTCATTAAAGTTTCTCATGTGAGTAGCGGTAATTGGTGAACACTATTTTCTTTTAATTTTAATCGGTCAAACTTCCATTCTCCATTTTCTATCCACGCTTCAGTGAGAGAGAACCCTTTTGCAAATCTACTTTTTCTCATTTCAAAAGGATTTTTTTGTAATAAGTCCTTAACTGAACGACTAATTTTATATTTGATATGGCTAATATCCGGATTATAAGATATGAATCTAACAGCACCTAAAAGAATATCGCACAATTGAAGCAAATGACTATCATCCTTCTTTTGGTAAGAAAATATCTTTTCGTGGTCACTATTTTGCGGAATAATTTTTGCCCCCTGAATAAAAGATACATATTTTCTTTTCTTTTTAATTATATAATCAGCAAGATTCTTTATCATTCTTCTTAAATCCTCTCCATTGCCAAATTTGTCAATAACTAAATTACCAATTTTCAACGGATTATTAATATCAAATAGAAAATGGATACCTCCTAATAATCCCATCCTCATAGTGATTTCAATTTTTTTCATTTTATCTAATCCTTTAAACATTTTTTTATGATTATCTCTTTCTTTAAAAACTACAAATTTGCATTTAATTGGGTTTTCAAGACACGGAAACCAATTTTTTTTATGGTTTTTCCAGATAAAAAATTGGGTTTTCTTATGAAATTTTTGCTGTTGTAAAGAGGCTACAGCAATTGTTAACCATGATTCAACTAATTGGACCCTTGGGCTATTTTTCCCCATTTCTTTTGAGATATCTTTATAGGAAATAACTTTTTGCCATCCTGCGCCGTCTCTTGCCTGTTGTAGTAATGATAACAAATATTCTCTTTGAACCCTTGGAACAAATAAAAACCCATGCCAGTAGGCTTCTTCTTTTGATTCATCATGATAAATATCATAAACTGTATCCAGCATCTTCTTTAAACTCTTATCTCCCCGCTCATTAGTTTTGGCAAAAGCAAATCGCGGAGAGCGGCTAATTTTTGGTTTTCCTTAACCTTTTTAATAATAATTTCATAAAATTTATCAACTATATTATTAAATCTTTCAAATATTCTAAAACAA
>CAYRLZ010000017.1:0-5404 GCA_964425275.1 uncultured bacterium
ATGGTCTATAAGACGCTTTGTTATGAGAAGACCCCAACCCTTATTGATTCTTTATGGATGATTAAGGGTGTAGGGATTGTTAATGAGGATGGCTCATCAGATGATACGATATACTGGAATAATGTCCGTTTTGCCTGTCAACTAATGGGTGAGGCCGGTTTTATTCAGGTTGATACATTTTCCAAGAATCGGGGGCATAATGCCAACGATGTGATAAATTCAATCAATCAGGGTCGGGGGGTTGTCTTATACCGAGGGCGCGGGGTTAATAATTGGTATACACCTTTCGCGGTGAATGTTGCCTTGTGTGAAAATGGGCAAAAACTACCAATTATCGCCTCAATTACCTGCCAGACCTTGACTCTTAATCCTGGTGAGTCAATGGTCGGTGAGGCCTGGTTAAAGGTCGGAAGTGTTGAGAGGCCAAAGGGTGCGGTTGCCTTTTTTGGTAATACCCATTCCGCTTCTGATATCTCGCCTCTAAGGGGTGCTTGCACCCGGGGATTTTTCCGTAGTTTCTTTTCGGATACTCAATTAGGAAAGGCCTGTCTTGCGGCTAAAGAGAGTATCTATGCCCGATTTGGTAATCAAGCGGAATATGAGGGCTTCAATCTCCTTGGTGACCCGGAATTATCGCCTTATACCCGCGCGCCCAAATTATTAGTTGTTGAGCATCCAACAAATATCCGGGCCGGCACACAAAATGTAAGAATCAGGGTGAATCGGGAGGGAAGTCCTTTAGGTAATGCCCTGGTCTGTCTTATGAAAGAAAGTGAGGTTTATAAATATGGCTATACCAATTCCTCTGGTGAAGTCGTTCTATCAATTTCACCCCAGACACCGGGCACTTTGGTATTAACGGTTACCGCTAAGAACTCATTTCCTTTTGAGGCGCAAATCACTGTCCTGCCCCCCTCCGGCGCCTATCTTACCTTCCAAGGAATTACCTGTAACGACCTACCGCCTCGGGGTAATGGTAATGGGATTCCTAATCCCGGGGAAGAAATTTGGGCAAAGATTGCCTTAAAGAACTCAGGAGATGCCTCGGCTAATGGGGTCACGGCACAATTAAAGATAACGGACCCGAACTGTTTTCTCCTCGATTCTCTGGATGATTATGGCTCAATCCCGCCGGAATCAATAAGGGAGAATATCGGTTATTTTATTTTTCGCCTCAATAACCAAATTCCCGATAACTATCCCCTTAATTTTACAATAGTTGCCCGGGATAACCAGGGAAACTACTGGAATATCCCTTTTAACTTGTTGGTGCGGAGTGGCAAACTCTCTTTGACCAATGTTATAATAAAGGATACTTCGCCGGGTGGTAATGGCAATAATATTTTTGAACCAGGGGAGGCGGGTTTTATCCAGTGCGGTCTAAAAAATATTGGCGGGGATGTGATGGAGAATTGTCGGGCGCTATTAAGGAATTATTCCGAAGGGGTAAAGGTGATTGATTCTCTTGCCTTCTTTGGCAACATCAACCCGAATGAAGAACGTTATAATAATTTAACCCCATTCAGTCTAACCATCTCACCGGCTTGCCCGGGTGGCAGTCGGATAAGGCTTAAACTCTTTTATGGCCGGGGAGTTTTGCTTACTGATTCACAGGATGTAATATTGACTCTGGGTGGGGCAGCTTCGGGATTGCCAACCGGACCGGATGCCTATGGCTATTATCTTTATGACAATACTGATATCGCCTCGGGTCGGGCACCAACTTATCGGTGGATTGAGATTAGTAGACAAAGTGGTGCCTGGCCAGTTCCGGGGGTGACTAATGCCAATGATACAATCGTCACCCTAAGACTTCCCTTTACATTTCGCTATTACGGTGTGAATTACGATTCAATATCCATCTCCTCCAATGGTTTTGTTTGCTTAGCACGGTCAAATTATCGCAGTGGGAATAATACTCCAGTCCCTTCTCCCCAAGCGCCTCCTCGGGGAGTCTTTCCTTTCTGGGATGACTTAGATACAAGGCATCAGCAGGGGGGACAGGGTGGCGAGGTTTATCACTATTACGATGCTGTCAATAATTACTATATTATTGAATACTGGAATGTCCGACACTATCAACAGCGTTGGTCTGAGACATTTGAGATAATCTTCTATGACCCAAGATTTTACCCAACACCAACCGGCGATGGCGAGATTCTATTTCAGTATTATTCAGTAGCGGATGCCTCCTCTTGCACCGTTGGTCATCAGGACAATACCCAAACCTGTGGGCTACAATATCTCTATAATGGTACCTATGACCCAAATGCTGCTCCCTTAGTTGCCGGGCGGGCAATCAAGCTTACTACTTACCCGCCCCAATCTACCAATTCCCCTTGGGTTACCTTAGAAAGGCTCTTGATTGACGATTCTCGTGGTGGAAACGGCAACGGTATCTTAGAACCAGGGGAAAGTATCCTCTTGGTTGTCTATCTAAAAAACCGGGGTACGGTTACTGCTGCCAATCTCTCGGGTAAGTTGCGTCGTTGTGATTTAGATTTGACCATAAACGATTCTTTATTTGACTTTGGTAATATCTCTCCGAATCAAGAGGTTAATAATGCCAGTAGCCCTTATCGTTTCACCATCAGCAATTCGCCGACCGATACTGTTTTATCCTTCCTTCTCTATCTGCAAGGGGATGGTTATAGCAATGCCCTGTTTTTCTCCTTAGGGTTAGGTAGAGTTACCGCGATTGCCGGGTCAAAGAAGGCTATTTCTCTCTCCTCTTTCCCAACTATTCTCAGAGCCGATAGATTTAATAAATTAGTGAAGGGAGGTTATACCATATACGACTATCAAGGGAGAAGGGTAAGGCAGGAAAAATATTTGCCCACCGGGATTTACTTCATTATTATCCCACCAAAGGAACGGCTCAAGTTCTGTATTATCCGTTGACCATCAACTGCCCACCGTGCCCGCTAAAATAGAAAGGAAAAGAGGAGGGGAACAAAAGAGAGAAAGTTATCTCCCTCTTTGGCTATTTTCCTTTTGGGCGATTTTGCTCTATCATACCTTATATCCCTTCCCCCCGCGTTATCATACCAATAATGAGGTATTTACCGATTTAAGGCGTCTGGCTTTGAATTATCCGACATTATGCCGTCTGGAGACCCTTGGTTATTCTACCCGTTTAGCGCAACCTCTTCTGGCACTAAAAATCTCCGACAATCCACATCTCAGAGAAGATGAACCAAGATTATTCTTCAATGGCAATCATCACGCCTGTGAGATTATCGGTCCAGAAATTTGTCTCTTTTTAGCCGAGAGCCTTTTAGGTAATTATGCAACCAATCCTGAGATTAAAAGGTTTATTGACTCTCTGGAAATCTGGATAATGCCTCTGGTTAATCCGGATGGTCATTATATCGTAGAAGAGGATATTGACAGTCTATGGCGCAAGAACTTACGGGATAATGATAATAATGGTCAGATAAATCTTGACTATGATGGTGTTGATTTGAATCGGAACTATAACTTTCTCTGGGTAAGAGGCGATGCCAACCCAAGTTCTCGGGAATATCGGGGACCTTTTCCATTTTCCGAAGCGGAGATAGTAGCGATAAGAGATTTGGCATTGCGGGAGAAATTTGTCGCCAGTATCTGCTATCACTCCGATATTGACCCCCGAAGGGGTGAGTATGTCTATTTCCCCTGGCGCTGGGGAAATTCTTTTTCTCCGGACTATCCCCATCTAAGAAGTGTTGCCGAAAGTTTGGCACTTAATATCGTGAATGATGCTAACAACGGCACTTATTCTTATATCTACGGGAGTGCTGAGGATGGCGGATTGGCCAGAAACTGGCTCTATTATGCCCTGGGAATTTTTTCCTTCACGATTGAAGTGAGCCGGGGTTATCGGCCACCCGAATCAAGGGTTGACTCTATCTGCCAAAAGAATCTCCGGGGTGCCTATTACTTAATGCGAAGGGCATTATCTTCCCAGATTGCCGGAAGGGTTCTGGACTTTAATACCCACCAGCCATTAGTTGCCGAGGTGAGAATCTTAGAGGCTTATGCCGCACCCGAGACAGTTCTTCCCCGATATACCGATTCTCTTTTTGGTAGATTTCGGCGGATATTATCCCCTGGGCGATATACAATTCAAGTTCTAAAAGAGGGCTATTTATCAAAGATTGAATCCGTAGAGGTTCTTTCTGGGAGACCAACAAATATTGATATTTATCTTCAGCCAGCCGAAATAAAAGAATCTTCGGTTCTTATTCCGATGAGGCTTAGGGGGATTTCTAATCCATTGCCCCTTAATCTTTCCCTTGCCTTTCCTTTTGCCCGGTCAATAGCAATCTATACCCCGGATGGTCGCTGTCAGAAAACCTTTGCTTCGCTCAAAGGGGGAAATAAATTAAAGTTTAACCGTTCCGGGGTATATTTCATTATCGTTGATTTTCCGACCAGCCGTTCGGTATATAAGTTAAATATCTTTTAGTCCGGTTAGAAATTACCGATTTTCTCTTGACTGATGGATAAAATAAAAAGGCGGGAGATTTTTTCTCCCGCCTTTTATCCTTGTTATCTCTTAGGTTTATTTCGTGACAATCAGTTTCTTATCCTCTTTATAGCCGTTAGCCGAGAAGCGTAAGAGATAAATCCCTGAGGGTAATTTCTTCCTTATGGTAAATTGTCCTTTATCACTCCGGGCGCTATATACCGTATTACCCAAGACATTGTAGATTTTTAACGTTGCCCAATCTTTGAGTGGTAGATTATAATAGACGGTAAAGAAGTCTCTTGTCGGATTGGGTCGGATGATGAGAGCCGAGCTACGCTTTCCAGTTATATTTCCGGTCGGTCCAAACTTGGGAGCCGAGGGGAAGTCAAATTTGTATATCACGTTCTGATTATTTCCTTTGATGGCGTAGATGGTGTCATTAAAGAGACAGAGTCCACCTCCACCCTTCACATACTTCTTCTCACTTCCCTTAGGAATCGTCTCAACTCCGGTCCATTTGCCACTGCTTATCTCATACCGCCAGAACTCTTTCGTATTATTTCCTTTGAAGGCATAGATGTTGCCATCCTTTAAGACCATTGCGGCACCTTCGCCAACCTTCTTTTCCTTCTTCACCATCGGATGGATAAAAGGCATTATGCTTTCTGTTTCCCAGGCATTACCGCTAATGCTGTATCTATAAAACTCGTTATATTTTCCTCTCAGGGCATAGATATAATCAGAGCCATCATAAACGATACAACTACCGTCGCCGTAGCCTTTTTCTGGTTTCTCTTTTGCCGGAGCGGACGGTAGAGTATCCCAGGTTGTGCCATTATAGCATAAGAACTCCCTGGTCTTTGAGCCCTTTAAGAGATAGATATTGCCATTGGCATAAGCGATACCGGTTCCACCTTTCAGTTTCTTGTCACCTCGGACCGGTGGTAAGGT
>CAYRLZ010000018.1:0-28644 GCA_964425275.1 uncultured bacterium
TATTAAAGAAAAATAAAGGAAGCCCGCCACCGGAAAAGACAAAGGAGTGGTTAGAGAAAAAAGCGAAGGAGGGTTATTTTTTGGATTGGCTGGCGGATGTGATGAAGATAGTAGAAGAGGAATTTAATCGCCTCTTTTTCGGTAAGACCTTTTATTTTCCCCAAGAACGAGTTATACGCAATTCGGCTGTTAGTATTAGGTTAATGTAAATGAGGTGAGCAATGAACAAGAATTTTGATGCCTATGTAAAACTCGATAAGACGGGTCTGGAAAATAAGTATGTGATTATTATAAATGGGGAAGTAGTGGCGAAGGGCGAGAATATTGAGGAGATGCTTTTGAGGGTGCGGCAAGAATATCCTAACGAAAGACCCTTTGTGGCAAAGGTGCCTGATGAAAAGATGTTAATACTATGATACGGCAGACATTCCGGGAAGAAAGAAGCAGTTTAGGGATTATTCTTCGTCCGGTAGCGAGGTGATTCTGGAAAAGGATGGCTTTGCGGTAGAAATGCCGATGTTTCAATGATACCTTTTCGGTTTGGCCGGGCCCTGGGTTTTCGGCAAGAGGAGGGAAATACAATTCGTGAACTTAAAGGTATTTCGGGTGCCGGAATTCCTTATATTCTCAGGGAGGTTAACCTGATTTTAAATGGGGAAAGGTTGAGGGTCAGGGTCGCCTGGGCGTTGGTTGAAGAAGTTCCTATTCAATAAATTTCGGGTGGTATTTGATGAAAGAAAAGGATTTATTGATTTTGAAGAATAAGGATGGACAGGATTTCATTCCGATAGATGGGGTTGACTGGCGGAAATTTAATGGCATAATAAAAATATGAAAGTCCTTTTAGGAAGATGCCGAAGATGAGAAGAGAGGGGAGAAATCCTTTATTTTCCTTAAAATCGGATGAATAACAGAGACCGAAAGTCTTTTACCTTATCTTTTCATTAACTCTATCTGTATTTTCTTTGGTCCGATTCTCGCGTTCAGTTTGCCGTTTGGTTTTCGGAGAGATATAACCTGCTCCTTATCCTCTTCTTTTGTCCGATTGGGAGAGTTTAAGGGTTTTCTTAATCGGGTCTTTATCATTCCGAATCTTCTCAAAATAGAGTTTAGTAATATCCATAACCCTTTTTTAGAAGATTATAGGATTTTAAGAACTTTTTCCAGTCAGGGGTCAAAAGATTTCTTTCAGGTTTAGAAACAGTACGTTTGTTTGAATTCTTGACTTTTCTCTTTTTTCTCTTATAATTTCTGATGGGATATTTACCCGAAGGAAGTTGGCAAACAAATAAGCCGATAATAAAGGTAAAAGCCGATGCTGGTCGGGATATTTTTCTTCCCGCGGATTTTCTCTATGAGAATTATTACCAGCATCAACTGAAGACCGAGAGGCATAAGGAGGAGTTATATGAAAATCTTCATTGACTCAGCGGATATTAAAGAGATAAGAGAAGTCCATTCCTGGGGGATTCTGGATGGTGTGACAACCAATCCCAGCCTCGTGGCTAAAACCGGGAAGAAATTCTTAGAGTGTGTGCAGGAGATTGCCGAATTAGTTGACGGTCCGATTTCGGTTGAGGTGATAAGTCAGGATTCCGAAGGTATGGTGAAAGAAGCAAGAGAATTGGTAAAAATTCAACCCAAAAACATCACGATTAAAATACCCTGCACCCCGGAGGGTTTAAAGGCGGTAAAGATACTCGCCGCCGAAGATATAAAGACCAATATGACCCTGGTCTTTTCACCCAGCCAGGCGGTGCTTGCCGCCAAGGCCGGTGCGACCTTTGTCTCGCCCTTCGTCGGGCGCCTTGATGACATCTCACACTTTGGGATGGAGATTGTTGGTGATATTCTATTAATCTATGAGAACTATAATTTTAAGACCGAGGTGATTGTCGCCAGTATCAGAAATCCCCTGCACTTTGTTGAGGCGGCCAAGATGGGTGCCCATATCGCTACCTGTCCATTTGCCGTTTTGAGCCTACTTGTGAAACATCCCTTAACCGATATTGGGATTAAGAAGTTTTATGAAGACTATCAAAAAATCCCCAAGGGATAAAAGAAAGGAGTTATAATGCCAATCGTTGATTCAAAAACCAGTAAGGTTGTAAAAACCTATACCATAGAAGAGTTAAAGGAGGCGGCAAATTATATGCGTGCCTTAAATCTTGTCGCCTTGGCGGCCGCGGGTAGTGGTCATTCCGGTGGCACCCTTTCCATTATGGATATTACCGCCTGTCTCTATTTGGCCGTTGCCCGACACGACCCCAAAAATCCATTCTGGGAGGACCGGGATAGGATAATCTGGTCAACCGGACATAAGGCACCATCTCTTTATTTAGGATTAGGGATGGCGGGTTATTTTCCTGTGGAGGATGTGGTAAGATTAAGAAAACTCTATGCCCCTTATCAAGGACATCCCCATTGGCTAAAACTTGCCGGAGTGGAGGCATCAACCGGCTCCCTGGGGCAGGGTTTATCCATCGGTGTCGGGATTGCCTATGCCGGAAAGTTGAAAAAGAAGGATTACCGGGTCTATGTCTTAAACGGCGACGGTGAAATTCAGGAGGGCAATATCTGGGAGGCGATAATGGAAGCCGGTAATTTCCAATTAGATAACCTCTGCTCAATCCTTGATAAAAACCGCCTTCAGATTGACGGCTGGGTTAAAGATGTCCAGGACATTGACCCGGTCGTTGATAAGTATAAGGCGTTCAAATGGGAGGTATTAGAGATTGATGGGCATAACATTGAGCAAATCCTCTGGGCATTGGAAGAGGCGAAGAAAATAAAAGGGAAACCAACGCTGATTGTCGCCCATACAATAAAGGGAAAAGGCGTCAGTTTTATGGAGAATGTTGCTGGCTGGCATGGAAAGGCACCTTCGGTCGATGAGATGTGGAGAGGGCTTAAAGACTTAGGGATGGATACAAAGATTGATGTAAAGGGACTCCTGGCCAAAGCCGAAGAGTATCAGAAAGAGGTGACCAAGAAACTGATGGTCAAGGTGCCGAAGTTTGTAAAGAAGGATTACTTCTGGAATCGTCTGCCGATAATGAAGGTCTCAATGAAGGCGACAAGATTCGGGTTCGGTGAGGCATTAGCCGAATACGGTGATGACGAGAGGATTGTCTGTATTGGTGCCGATATATCTGATTCCATAACCATTTCTCATTTCTATAAAGAAAAACCCGAGAGAAAGTCAAGGTGGATTTCCGTGGGCATTGCCGAACAATCCGGAACGGCAATGGCCGCCGGACTGGCTAAGGAAGGCTTCCTGCCCGTCTTTGGCACCTATGGTGTCTTTGCCTCGGGCCGAAATTTAGACCAGTTAAGAACTACGGTCTGCTACGGCAACTTCAATGTCTTCATCGCTGGCGCCCACGGCGGTGTCTCGGTTGGTCCGGATGGCGCTACCCATCAGACCTTAGAAGATTTATTCCAGATTTGTGGTCTGCCTAATATGCATGTTAATGTTCCCTGTGATGCGATTGAGACGAAGAAGGCAACAAGATATATGTTATTTGAGATTAAAGGACCAAAGTATATTAGATTCGCCCGAGAGGCGACACCCATCGTCACCCGAGAAGATACCCCGTTTGTCTGGAATGAGCCGAATATCTATCGCTATCGGGGGGAGAAAGAAAACTTTCTTGATGCCTTTGATATCTATCTTGCCCGGGATTATAAAAATGAAGATGAAGATTTATCAATCTTCGCCTGTGGTCCAATGGTTCCGGAGGCGATGCGCGCCGCCTGGATTTTGAAAGAGGAATATGGTATTGAGACCAGGGTAGTGAATATCCATACCCTAAAACCACTCAATTCGGAGGCAATCATCCGGGCGGGAAAAGAGACGGGTATTATTATCACCGCCGAAGAGCATCAGATTGGCGGATTAGCCAATCGCATTGCCGCGGTTGTCGCCCGGTCTCGTGAATTATTTGGCCGGAATGTGATTTTAGATTATATTGGGGTGAAAGACCGGTTTGGTGAATCCGGTGCACCCTGGGAACTGATGTGGGAGTTTGAGGTCTCGGGTGAACATATCGCGGCCAAGGCAAAGGAGTTATACGACTTTGTTCAAGGGCATAAGAGAAGTAAAGGAGGTTAATTATGCCAAAAAAGAGAAAGATAGCAAAGAGAATAAGGAAGATAAGGGAATGCACACTGCCCTGTGGTCTACCAGAATCCTGGCGAATGAAAGAGATGGGAACCGAGACCGCCTTTGATGTCTTGGTCCGGGCTCGGGCATTAGAAGCCCAGGGTAAGAATATAATCCACTTAGAGATTGGTGAGCCGGATTTTGACACACCAAAGAATATTAAGGAAGCGGCTAAGAAGGCCCTGGATGAAGGCTATACCCACTACGGTCCTTCTCAAGGATTGCCGCAACTGCGGAAGGTAATCGCCGAAAAATCCGGGGAATTGCGGGGAATGGAATTTAAACCCGAGGAGGTAGTGGTTACCCCCGGAGCAAAGCCGATAATGTCTTTTGCCATAATGGCGCTCGTAGAGGATGGTGATGAGGTGATTTATGTAAATCCGGGATTTCCCATCTACGAATCAATGATAAGATACATCGGTGGCAAGGCCATTCCTTTACCCCTGCGCGAGAAAAATAATTTCTTACCTGACCTAAAAGAATTGAAAAGGAAACTCTCTAAGAAGACCAAACTGTTAATCATAAACTCACCCCACAACCCCTGCGGTAGTGTGATGAGTGGTAGTTATCTAAAAGAGATGGCCGAAATCCTTGAACCCTATGAAGACCTCTGGGTGCTCTCCGATGAAGTCTACTCTCGGATAATCTATGAGGAAAAGTTTGAGACGATTGCCAAATTTCCCGGGATGCGGGAACGGACAATCATCATTGATGGTTTCTCCAAGACCTATGCGATGACTGGCTGGCGACTCGGCTATGGTATTATGCATCCGGAACTGGCATTAGAACTCGCCCGGATTGAAACGAATATCAACTCCTGCACCACTACCTTTATTCAGATTGCCGGGATTGAGGCACTCACCGGTCCACAGGATGAGCCAGAAAAGATGCGTCAGGAGTTTATGAGGAGAAGGGATGTGATTGTTGAAGGTTTAAATAATATCAAAGGCTTCCGCTGTCAAAAACCACAGGGCGCCTTTTATGTCTTTGCCAATGTTGAAGGGACCGGTATAAATTATCGGGAATTAGCCGATGCCCTGCTCAGTGAAGCCGGAGTCGCCTGTCTGGCTGGGACCTGTTTTGGTAAATACGGTGAAGGTTTCATTCGCTTCTCTTATGCCAACTCCGTAGAAAATATAAAAGAGGCACTAAGAAGAATTGAAGAGTATCTTAAAAAAAGAAAGAAATAAATAGACAATTTTTCTGCTTTGGGTAAGGTATCTCCTTAATAGATAAAAAAAGAGGAAATAATAAATTCGCTATCTCCCTAAACCGACTAACTCATAAAATCATTACGGGAAAGAGAGAATAAGCCCTGAACCTTTTATAAATAAGATGTCCCTTGAGATAAAGTCGGCGCTAAATAAGACCTGGTTTTCTTTCTTTGCCCGCTTCGGCTCCCTAACCGAAATTCAGAAGAAGACAATCCCCCTTATTCTCCAGGGTAAAAACTGCCTCGTCATCTCTCCGGCTGCAACTGGTAAGACCGAGGCGGTGGTTGCCCCGGTGATTGAAAGGATTTTATCAATGGGATATAATAATCCGGCAATCCTCTATATCTCACCAACCCGGGCATTGGTGAATGACCTATTTCGGAGATTGGCAGGTCCGGTCTCGGGCCTTAATTTAACAATCAAGCGAAAGACCGGTGACCGACCAGTATTTGATGAAAAGAAACCGCCGTTTTTACTCCTCACCACACCGGAATCTTTTGACTCCTTGCTCGGCCGTCATCCCGAGGTCTTCAAAAATTTTAAGGCGGTAATCCTGGATGAACTCCATCTCTTAGATTCTAATCCGAGGGGCGACCAGTTAAGATGTCTCTTAAAAAGATTATCCCTGTTCAATCCTTCTTTACAATTCTGCGCCCTCTCGGCAACCATTGAGGATAAAAGACTGGCCGAGAGATATTTTACTAATCCGGTTGTCATAGAGGCTAGAGAGAAAAGGGAGATTGAATATAAGTTATTACCAGATGATAAAGACTTGATTAAAAACTTAATCAATTACTTTAAGGAGAACTCCTTAAAGAAAATCCTCTTCTTCTTTAACGCCCGCAGTTTAGCCGAGTCTTTCTCCCGAATCCTTTCCCGGGATATATTTGAAAAAAGGGTATGGGTCCATCACGCCAGTTTAACCAAAGAGAGGAGGGAAGAGGTGGAGGCCTTGATGAACCGGGAGAGGATTGGCATCCTCTGTGCTACCTCAACCTTAGAATTGGGTATTGATATTGGCGATATTGACTGTGTTGGTCTTTATCGTCCGCCATTTTCCATCAGTTCTCTTCTCCAGCGCATCGGTAGAGGAAACCGCCGAAGAGATAAGATTTTTGCCATTGGCGTATATGAAAATCCCTTTGAGCGGCTCTTATTTGAAATCTTTTTTTCCGGGGCAAAAGAGGGGAGATTTTATGAGAAGGTTTACCGAAAATCCCTTTCCACCCTTCCCCAGCAGATTTGCTCTTACCTCTTTCAAAGGAGGAGAATCGGCACAACAATGAAATCACTTTATAATGCCTTAACCCCCATCTATTCCGAAGAAGAGATAAAGACCACATTTGACTATCTCTTAGAACAGGGTTTTTTAATCTCCCGGAAAAGGGGGATTTATTTCCTTTCGCCACTCTTAGAGAAGGAAATTGAGCGAGGGAAAATCCACACCAATATTCAAGAAAAGAGTTTCGGTGAATATACGGTCTTTGACATTACAACCGGTAAAGAGATTGGCGTCATCTATTATCCAAGAGAGAAGTTTATCCTCGGGGGCAGGACCTGGGAGATGGTTAAGATGAGGGGGAAAGAGAAAAAAATCTTTGCCCGACCTTTAAGCGAAGAAGATGCTGAGACAAAACTCTTTGAAGGAACCGGCACCGGTGGCTACTTCTATCTTTTAGCCCAAGTGATTAAGAAAAATCTCTTTCCCAGTCTTGCCGATAACGAATTCCCCTATTTTCGGGAAAAGAAAGATATTTATGCCTTTCATTTCTTAGGACCCCTTTATGGTTCCTTTCTTACCAGTTGCTACCTGCAGGATGGTTATGATGCGGTTGACTTAGACGGAAAGGCATTCCTTTTTCGTAATCAGTCCTCAATCCTTACTCTACCTCTACCCCAAAGGAAGACGATTGATATGTTAATCAGTAAGAAATTATTCATCTTAGAAGATGCCTTAGGGGTTGGCAGTTTCTTTCGGCTCCTCCCGGATGAATTAAAAATAAAGGATTTAGCCACAACTTTGGACATCGCCGGTTTAATTGAATTTATGAAGATAATGAAATTCAAAGAACTGCCCAAGGACTTTGTTCTGGCGATGCTTGAGGGATATGTTTAGTGGCAAAGCGCCAATTCTTGTCTCCGCCTGCCTTTTGGGGATAAACTGCCGGTATGATGGGAAGCGAATTCGTCGGATTCCTAATAAAATAAGGCGGTTACGAAAATCGGGCTTGATCCCTGTCTGTCCCGAGCAATTAGGCGGACTTCCGACACCCCGCCCGAAAAATTATTCTTTTGGCAAAAGGGTGCGAAATGAAAAAGGGGAAGATGTGACCAAAAATTTTATAAAAGGGGCAAAAGAGGTAGTAAAGATTGCCAAGATGTTTAAAGTTAAAGTCGCCTATCTCAAATCCAATAGTCCATCCTGCGGTAAAGATGGGATAACCAAAATTAGATTAGAAAAAGCCGGGGTGAAGATAATCCTAGTGTAAGAGAGTGAACCCGTTAGAAATCCCGATGCCCATTTGGTGTTCCTTAATCTGTGGTTAAAATGTCTTTTGTTCAAAGAAAGAAAATACAATATCTTTGCGCCTTTGCGCGAGAATATCTTTCATTCCGCATTCCGATTTTCTTAGTTCATCCGTGTTTTGACAAATAGCAAAAATTTTGTCTATAATTATATAGAAGGGTTACGGAAATGAATTGGAGAAATGGGAATTTGGATTGTCGCACCGGTATTGGGATGGTTAATGCGATGCGAGATTGCGCGCCAATGAAAAATATCAAAAGGGATGAGTGCCGAAATTTTCCGCACCTTCGCCAAAATTTCGGCAAGATATAAGAGATAAGATAAGATAAGATAAATCAATGGCTTATTTTTCAATAATTTTGGCACAGAAATTGCTTTATTTTGATGTATGAAAAAAGGTAAGGAAGCTGTTATGAACTACATAAAAGCATTCTTTTTCTTTGTATTCATTTTTAGTTTAGGAATAGCCCAATCGCGACTAGAAGAAGTGGAAAGGATCCAACAGGAGGCGATTGAGCAAGGCAATGTGAAAACTCCTCTACCTCAAAACACATCAAAGGAAGCACCAGCAGGGATTTGGGGAGGGGTCCTTACTTCCACCGGCGGGCCTGCCTATTGGAGCTGGGTAAGAGCCATAGGTCAGAATAATGGATACACCCGTTGGGTTCATACGAGCTGGTGGGTAAACCTATGGCCTTATCACTCCTGTTTTTACTGTATGAATGCGACCAGTGAATGGTGGAATTATATTCCGATGGGGCAAAAGTATTACATTTATGCATTCAGATGGCTTCCTGCTGATGACGCCCATGCTTACCGTCCTCCCCTTGGATCTGGACCTTACCAACCAGACTGGGCAACTGGATACCAGTATTCTGATGTATATCTAAGTGCGAAATACGATACTCCACAGAATGGGGGCGTATTATCACAGGAAATTTGCCCTATCTTAAAACACGCTATAATGTGGTAAAGACAAGGAGAGGGGGGATTAAAAATCCCCCTTATTTATCTTATGACTTTTATTCTATTGTTGCTCTTTTCTTCTATAAATCTCCCTCTAAGTAAAAGTGGGCCCTTAGAGTCTTTGAATGTCCGGCTTCTTGGGAAATGGCCTTTTGGTGAGGGGTATATGCGCCGGGAACTCGTCTCCGATAGTATCACCTATGTCCCATCAGGCAGTGGGCTTTATATATTTGATATCAGAAACCCCTCCTCAATTAAGAAGATAGGGGAATTTCATACCCTGGGAATTGCTTGCGCCTTCTCCCGGTCCGGGAATCTCCTTTGCATTGCCGAGAATAATTGTGGGGTTGCCCTTTATAATATTACAGATTTAAGAAATCCTCGCTTCTTAGGTAGATATATCACCCCTGATAATGCATATTCGGTCTATTTTAATGGACGATATGCTTATGCCGCCTGTTGGGAAAAGGGGTTGAGGGTTATAGATTTTATAGACCCTCTTCATCCGAGAGAGGTTGGATTTTACGATACCCCAGGTTGGGCATTAGATATAGCAGTCCAAGGAAATTATGCCTATATCGCCGATTGTTTTGAAGGGATGAGGATAATAAATATAGAAGCCCCGGAAAACCCCTATGAGGTTGGTTATTACTGGCGAGACAATACACCAGCACGCTCCATTTGTGTTAAAGATACTCTGGCTTATGTCTGCTTTGAACTGAGTCGGAACGGTGGACTGGTTGTTGTCAATATAAAAGACCAATCCCAGCCCCAATATGTGAGCCGGATTGATGTTGGCACCTATTCAATGTCAGTCGCCCTCTCTTTTAACTTCGCCTATTTAGTTACCCACCTTCCTTATGCAATTAATATAATAGATATTACGCGTCCGGAGTCTTTAAGACTTCTTGGAAGATACCTGGCCCCTGACCAGAGGAACTCCTCTTTTGTCGGGATTGCAGTAAGAGATGATTTCTGTTATAGTGTATTAGGGTGGTATAACCCGCGTGGGGATTTATTTGTGATATTTGATGTCCAAGACCCGACCAATCCAAGATTGATTGGCACCTCTGAACGGTTTCCAGGTCCGACCTGGTCTATTTTGGCTCAGGGTGATATTGCCTTTGTTGGCCACTATGATGATGGTGTCCGAATTTTTGATGTCTCTACCCCCTCCCAAATCCGTCAAGTTGGAAAATGTCAGGTAGATACATCATTGAGTTATGACTTAGTAGTTGATTCTAACCTTCTTTATATCGCTTCTACCCAAGGAAAGGCCTTCAAGATATTTGATATCTCTGACCCGGAGAGTCCAAGATTTGTCAGTTCAATAGATTCGGTTGGTTATGCTCGGGGGATCGCGATAAAAGGGAGATATGTTTACCTCGTCTTTGAACCGCCAAGAACTGAAAATAGTTTCCTCTGGGTGATTGATATAAGTGACCCTTCCCATCCCTATCGGATTGCCTCTCTGCCGCTTCATCAGCAGGGAGGTGGAATAGATATTTGGGGTGATTATTGTGCCGTGGCAAATTGGTACGGAGGGGTGATTTTAATAGATATACAAGACCCATATAATCCGAGAAAGGTAAGTCATCTAATAACCCCGGATGCCGCGGCGGTTGATTTAAGAATCTCCTATCCTTATATCTATTTTGTTGAAGTTAGTGGGTTCGGGGTAATTGATATCTCTAACCCAGGAAATCCTATTTTAATCGCCTACGACAACATAAGGAATCGCTATCCCGATGCGGCTGCCTGGGGAATTGATATTCATCGGAATCTTGCTTTTATTAGCGCTGGTTGGCGAGGTCTTTTGGTATATGATATTACCCACCCCTTCTTGCCTCAGGAGGTTGGGTTTCGTTCTCCTTTTGGTTGGTCTTCCAGGGTCCATTATGATGAGGGTAAAATATATATTGCGGATTACTCGGGATTTTGTATCTTTGAATATTTCGGACCACAAAATATTGAAGAAAAGTCAGTGGCAAAATTGAAGCGTTCTCCTCCCGTCTCAAAACTGATAAAAAACGGCTGGCTTCTTATTGACTACAACTTAAAAAGGGAAGGAGAGGGGAGGATTTTTATCGTAAATTCCTTGGGAAGAGTTGAGAGGATAATTGAGATAGCAAATAATAGACCGGGCTCCTTTAAGATGAAGATAGATATCTCCTCTCTCCCAGAAGGCGTCTATTTTATCAAATTGGAATTGGGAAAGGAAAGGGTAATTGACAGATTTACAATAATAAGGTAAGGAGATAAAATATAAACTAATCCTCAAATGAAGTTTACACTTCTTTGTATCGTGGCCCGGAGTTTTCGTTCTCCCAGACCTCAGAAGCCCCTATCGGATATTTCTCCTTAACCTTCTGAAAAATCCAAAAGGCAATATTTTCTGCGGTCGGGTTGAAATTAAAGAAATCTTTTTCTTATGGTCGGGCAAAATCTCTTCTAAATATTTTGATAAGCCGATAGACATTTCCGACAGGACAAAGTCTTTTTATTTCTTCCTCCTGCTATAAGGATTTACTTTGACCAAGCAATCAAACTCTGGTATAGAAAAACCAGTAAAACGGGCGACGCCTTTCTTCCGCCCCGGGGTCTATTTCTATTACTTAAAATCGGACGACTTCTCTCATTCCGGCAAAATAATCATCTAATCCATAACTGAAAGCGAAGACAAGGAAAAGGGGGCTGTTCCTTTAATTATCACCGAAAGCAGCCCCCTGAAAAACAATATATAAAATGAAAAGATTTGACTTTTACGATTTTTGGCATATATTTATATTAGTGAAGGACTTATATGAAACTAATTACTAAATTTTTTCTCCTATTTTTAGTAATTTCCCCTCTCATTATTTACTCCCAATACTTAGAGGAAGAGATGTTCCTTCCCGATAGTTTTGGCTGTTTTTTCTCGCCAAGTGAAATGGTATGGGATTCGGTCCGCGACCGAATTTATGCCAGAACTATTTATGGTGCAGATAGGATATTAGTCTTAGATTGTGAATCCGATTTGCGGCTTAGACCAATTGATGTAACCAGAGGTTACCATGGCGGTACTTTGGGACTTGGCTACAATCCGGTCAATAATTGCCTTTATATAAAATTCTTGTATCTCCCGGAATCAAAATGGCAACCTGACACCCTTTTCGTAGTTGATTGTGCCAATCATCAAATAGTAAAAAAAATCAGGATGACAGGAACTTCCGTACTCCACTTTGCCGTTAATACAATAAATAATAAGGTTTATCTAACTACGGTAGCTACGGATACTTTCTTATATATAATTGATGGTAGAAGAAATGAGATTATAAAAAGAATTTTTTTTCGCTCTCCCGGAGGGGCTAATCCAATTCCGCCTTTCATTTGGAATTCAAATGCTAATAGACTCTATCTTATTCCGCATCAGCGCCCCAAGATTTATGTTATAGATGGTGTTACGGATAGTATAATTGATTCAATCAACACTCATCCCAACTTTCCTATCCATTACGAAATGACTTGGACTGAGCGGTGGGATAGGCTCCACATCCTCGCCAAGGACCACCCAGATTTCCCTACTCAATTCTTTATTTTAGTTATTGATTTGGAAAGAAATAGAGTAGTTCGTGAGATACCAGTGAGTTTTGGGCATACGGCTTATAATTCAATTAGTGATAGACTTTATATCGCCACAGGCGAAAAGTTAGAGGTTGTTGACTTTTCCCTCGGCCGGATTGTTGATTCCGTCTTTTTTCCCAGAGAGTTAGCAGATATAAAATACACCCGTCAGAATCATTTATATTGTTTTTATGGTGGTTATGATTCAATCATTGCCGTAATGGATTGCGGGAACAATCAGATTATTGATTCTATAAATATCAGAGGCACCAAATACGGTGAGGTCTTTTATCATCCGATAAGGGAAAAACTATATCTCACTACTATGAAGAACGGCGGGATAACAATTGTTGATTGTCTAAACCGTCAACTCAAAAAAGAGATGTGTACTGGAGTTAATAGTGTTCCATTGGATCTCATTTTGAATCCATTAACGAACAAATTGTATGTGGGCGAACCAGAAAATCCCTGGGTTATGGTTTTTGAAGCCGAACAAAATCGGTCAGTAAACCTTTTAAAACTGATTGATTATATTGAAGACGATAGAGGTCTAATGTATGGCGCAGTCTGCACCACTTTGAATAAGGTCTATCTCGCTTGGGGCGAGAAGGGGGTAATAGTTGTCCTTGATGGTAGTACTGACAGTATATTAAAGGTGATAACCGATATCCCAGAATATAAAAAACTTTATTACTTAGAAGGACTAAATAAAATCTTTGCCGTCCCGCCCTGCGAGCTAATGCTGCTTGACCCCTGGACTTATATAATTGATTGCAATACCGATGAGGTAATAGACCAAATTCTCACGGATTACCCAACTTGGGGTTTCGGTTATAGTCCCCGAACCAACAAAGTATATATTGCAAGCGGCTACGGGGAAGGTGTGAAGACACGAATTATTGATGGGGTGAATAATCGGGTAATAAAGGTGATTGATAATGTCAGCGGTGATATTGAATATGACCCAAGAGATGAGAGATTTTATATTTCGGATGGTTCCCCACCCCCATATGTATTCCGGGGAGAGCGGGCCTCTTTTACAAGTCGTGGCGACACCTTTCTTCCGCCGCGGGGTCTATTTATTTTAAATGGATATACCGATAGTATAATCCATTACATCCAAGGCGGGGAAGGATGGGCCATTGCCCTGAATACAATTGATAATCGGATTTACGCGGCAAGCAGCGATAGGGGGAATTATTTTATAAAGGTGGTGGATTTAGAAAGCAATTGTGTGATTGATACAATTGACATTTTTTTCTGTGACAACCTTTTCTGGAATCCAATAAATAATAAACTATATGTTGCACAGTTTTGGATAGAGGTTATTGACTGCCGGACAAATAGAGTAATCTGGCGATACCCTCCGGGATATAAGGAGCTAATAGATATGGAGACAGTGTTGTGGCATCCACGGCTAAATCGCCTTTATCTACCGTCAATTGGGAAGAGTAAGTTATTAGTCATAAGGGATGAAATCCCTGGGATAGAAGAGATAGATTTTGGTAAAGGGGCTAAGGATTTTGAAATTCTACCCACGCTCGGAAGTTCCTTCCAGATTTTCTGGCGTAATAAAGGGGAAGCAAAGGTTGCGATTTATAATGTCTTGGGTAAAAAAATAAAGGAATTTAATATGAAGCCCGAAACTTATTTCATCTGGAACGGAAGGAATGAAAGGAATAAGAGATTATCTTCTGGTGTCTATTTCTTAAAGGTTAAGAGTGGGAATAATAAACCTATTGCCACCGCTAAGATAATCCTCAAATAGAAAAAAGGAATTTCTTAAAAGTTCGTCGTTAAGTCATAAATCTTAAAATCTTCCGCACACTTTCTTGACTTTAATGGGTTAGATTCTATAATAAAAGATGAGAACTTGATAGAAATTAATCTCCTGCCATTCTTGAAATGAAGGTTTTATTTATCTCATATTATGCACCCCCCTTAGGGCTTTCTGGGGTTTTAAGGGTAACGAAGTTTTGTAAGTATCTCCCAGAATTTGGAATTGAACCAGTAATTTTAACCACCCTGCCCATCGCCTATTACTATTATGACTATGAATTATTGTCAGAGATTAGGAATATAAAGATCTACCGGGCGGAGAGTCTTGACCCGGCAAGGCTTGCCTTCCTCTTCTTGGGAAAAAATATCCCCCCATCCATAATCCACGCTCCCCAATCTAAGATATTCTTTCCCGATGCCAAAATTGGTTTCCTACCTTTTGCTTATCAATTGGGGAAGAAGATAATTCAAAAAGAGAAAATCTCTTCAATCTTTGCTACATCGCCACCTTATACCAATCTCCTAATCGGGGTTCTCTTAAAACGCCATTTCTCTCTCCCGTTGATTTCCGATTTTCGTGACCCTTATCCCCTTGGTTATCAAGAGCCACCCGGGTTATATAAGAGATTTATCTCCCAATTACTCCAAAATATTGTGAAAAATAGCGATGCGATTACAGTTGTGCAGGAGAGGATAAATTCTCTCTTGGGTATAAAAGGTCAACTCCTTGCCAATGGCTACGACTTAAAAGAAGAGAAGAGTTTCTGCCTGCCATCGCCGGTTAGGAGGTCCAACCCGAATAATCTCCTCTACATCGGTAATTTCTTTGAGAACGAAACAGAGTTCCGACAAATCCTCTCCGGGTTAAGAGGCTTAGAGGTAAGGCTTGATGTCTGTGGTGCCGGAAGAGAAGAGTTTTTAGCCAAGATAAAAAGTTCCCCGGAATTGGCAAAGAATTTTAACTACCTGGAAATTCTGCCCCATCAGGTGGTGATGGAGATGATGCTACGCAGTGCCTTTCTCCTCTACATCGCCAAGCCCAAACAGGAGGCAGGAATAAAACTCTACGAATACCTTGGTGCCAAAAGACCCATAATCTATTTAGGACCAGAAGATACCGAGGCGGCAAAAATCATAAAGGAGACCGATTCCGGAATTATCTTAAAAAGAGGCGAAGATATAAAAAAAGCATTAGAGGAGGTGTCAAGAAGAGAATTTAAGTTTCAGGGAGTAGAGAAATACTCCTTCCGCCAGAAGGCATTTGAATTATCAATAATCATCAGAAAACTGATAAGCCAATGACAAAATATTAGATTATAGAAACCTTGATTACTTTTTACTTCCTTGTTTTATACCAAAAGGCAATTAAGATTTTTGTTTTCTGCCGAAATCTATTTTAGACAGTAAAGAAATCTTCCGCAATGGGGACAGGTAAGGACTTCGGTTAGACAACGTCCGACAATATCGGACGGAAGCCGCACATAACAGCCGCCGCAGAACCCTTTGATCACCTGCACGATAATCCGTTCCCGGTAGCGTTTTTTTATCCGCTCGTATTCCATTAAGATTTTTTTATCAATTCGCTTCTTTATCTTTTCCCTTTCCAGTTCTATTGATTTTAATAAGTCTACGATGTCCTTGCCGGTCCCAAATCCCAGTTTCTTATAATCGGGGTGAGACAAGTCTTTGGTTATTAAGTCAAACTCCTCTAAGGCGCGGAGTAGTTCCAAAGATTTTTTCATTTTAATTTTTCCTCCATCTGTTTAATCATCTGGATAAATTCTTCAGGTGTTTTGGGGATGACTAATTTTCGTCTCCCGCTGCGGCGGATTAACTCTTGGCAGAGAAGTGCTACCCGACCCAGGGTGAGCATATATTGATTTCCGATATCTTGGGGAGGGGCAACAATCAAAAAGAAGAGATGAACTGGTTTTCCATCTAAGGAATCAAAATCTATCCCCTTCTCGGAATAGCCACAAGCCGCCTCAAGTTTATCAACCAAAAGGGAACGGCAATGGGGTATGGCAATTCCTTTGCCAATGCCGGTAGAACCTAATTCTTCCCGTTTCCCGAGGGTCTCACAGAGAGCATCTAATTCTTCTCCCTTTTTAATAAGGCTAGTGAGTTCCCGTAGGACATCCTTTTTCTTTTTACTTTGTAAGGAGAGGTTTATCCTCTCCGGTCTTAATAGAACTGATAAGTTCAAGTTCCCTCCTTAGTTCATTCACATCTTCTCCGGGGCACTGATGCCTAAAAGATTAAGCCCCTGCTTAAATATATTTTTTAGTACCCAACAGAGAAACAACCGGGCTCGGGTTAGGTCTTCATCTTCACTGACGATTCTCTCCTTTTCATAAAAATTGTGAAAGGTCTCAGCTAAATCTATCAGGTAATAGACAATATGGTGCGGCTCTCGCTTCTCGGCCGCCATTTCTATCACATCCGGGAAGTAGAGGATATTCACAATAAGTTCTCGTTCCTTCTCGCCTAAGAGTTCGTAAGGAATGTTCGTCAAGCCCGCGCCGATTTGGAGAGACTTTGTTTCGGCGAATTTTAGAACACTGGATAAGCGGGCATGGGCATACTGGACATAATAGACCGGATTTTCTTTTGATTCGCGTTTTGCTAATGCCAAGTCAAATTGAATCCGTTGGGAGGACTTACGCATTAAAAGGTAGAATTTTAAGGTATCGCTCCCGATTTCTTCGCGCACTTCATCTAATGTAATAAATTCTCCTTGCCGTTTAGACATCTTGACAAATTCCTTTTCCCGTAGTAAGGAAACCTGTTGGGCGATGATTATCTGAAGCCTTTCCGGGTCAAATCCTAAGGCGGTAATCCCGGCTTTCATGCGCGGAATATAACCATGATGGTCAGGTCCCCAAATATTTATCAGAAGGTCAAATCCCCGCTCAAATTTATCTTTGTGGTAAGCTAAATCGGTCAAAAAGTAGGTGGGCCGGTTGTCGCGGGTGATTAAGACCCGGTCTTCCCAATCACCAAAACGGGATGAGGCAAAATAGATTGCCCCATCCTTTTCATAAGTCAATTGCTTATCGGCTAAGAGTCTTAAAATTTCATGAATCTTGGGAAGCAAGGAACTTTCCGATACGAAGTTGTCAAAATGGATATTAAACATCTTCAATGAGACCTTTTGTTTCTCAATTATCTGCTGGATAAGATATTCTTTTTTATTTTCAATCCCCTTCTCTAAGACCTCCCGGGCGATTTCTTTGAGATATTCTCCAGGATAACCGCCTGGGGGAATTTCCCAGTTCTCACCCTTTAATTCCTTTATCCTCTCTTTTAGCGAAAGAAAGAGGAGTTCAACTTGAGTTCCACAATCATTTATATAGTATTCACTTTGCACATTATAACCGGTAAAGGCAAGGAGATTGGCAATTGCTTGCCCCAAGGCCCCGGCTCGGGCCTGCACGACAGAAAGTGGACCGGTCGGATTGGCCGAGATGAATTCCAAAAGGACTTTTTTCTCTCCCGCCAGATTTCTTTTGCCGAAATCTCTCTCCTTTGCCAATCGCAATCCCTGGCGGAGATAATCTAAGGAGAAGTAAAAGTTAAGATAACCACCTTTCAATTCTATCTTAGAAAAATCTTTATCCTTGGCTAATTCCTCTAAGACTCTTTTCAGTTCTTCCTTTCGCTTCTCTTTTTGGAGTAGAAAGCCAATATTAGAAGCAAAATCACCCCACGATTTCTCTTTAATCTTTTCAATTTCGTGTCCCGGGGGGAGTTCGCCAATTATCTTTTTCAGTGAGTTCTGAATTTTCCCTTTTATCATATAGAAGGCTTTTCTTCGACTTTAATCTTTTTCATTGGGGCATCACCCCAGAGTCGTTCCAAGCCGTAAAATTCTCTCACTTCTTTCAAGAAGATGTGGATAACACAGTCAATATAGTCAAGGAGAATCCATTGAGCGACCTTATAACCCTCAATGTGGTGGGACAAAACATTATTCTCCTTTTTTAACTTTTCAACCAGGGCATCGGAAATCGCTCGGGCGTGAGTTTGAGAGTTGGCTGTGGCGATGACGAAATATTGGGCAATCGGAGAAAGTTTTTTTAAATTTAAGACTAATATATCTTCCGCCTTTTTATCCAACATTATCTCAATGACCTTATCGATCAAATTAGAGACAGTTGTCCGGCGCGGAGTTAGTGACGGCATTAAATTACCACCTTTCAAGTTCGGGAAAATAAACCGAGAAGTCCTTACCGAGGATTAACGAGGCATCAATAAAAAGCGCCGAGTCGATATCTTTTTTTATCTCGGGCATTATTTTAGTCTCCAAGCGAAGAAAACCTCTTTTTTTCTTTTGCATAATCGCTTTGGCCAATATCTGAGCGTTTTTCATATCCTGATCGGTTCTCTCCACCACGATTGTCTTAGGGAGCGTGTCTTTATCATAAGAGACATCGTAGACATTGAAACCCAATTGGCGCAGGTATTCTAAGACCGGCTTCCCGATTTGATAATTGCCCGCGCAGTTAATAATTTCCACTTTTATCTTTTGGTATTGCTCTCGTCTCTTGGCCTCCATAGTTAATTCACCCGTGCCCACTCTTTTCTTGCGTGAAGAGAAGAGAAGACGCCATCCGGCCGAAAAGAGAAACAGGGCAAGAAAGGAGAAGAGCAAAAAGAAAATAATTCTCTTCAACAATGATATTTAGACATTAAGTCACAGAAGCCGCGCCTAAAGCGGATAGTAAGTTCTGTGAAGATATAAGTAACAACCCAACTCCTCGTTTCTTTCAACTTCTCTTTTCAAAAAGATTTTTAATTTTCAGATACTCTTCCCAACGATTTACTCCTAAAATTTCTTGGCTGTCCTCAGTGGTCACAGTTTTTACCTTCCCACCCATTTTAATTAACACCTCCACGAGCGAGGTCAAATAAAGCTCACCGGTCTCTTCACTTGGCTCTAATCGGGGAAAGAGGGGAAAGATTTTCCACCACTTAAAGAGATAAACACCGGCATTTACTTCTTTAATCATTTTTTCCGCTTCGGAAGCATCCCGCTCTTCAACGATTGAGAGATTATCCCCATCGCGTCTTATTCGGCCATAACCGCTCGGGTCAGCAAGGTAGGCAGTGAGTAGGGTAATGTCCGGATTTTCTGATTTATGGTGAGCCAGGAGTTTCTGGATGGTGTGGTGTTTTAAGAGTGGGGTATCACCACAAACTACCAGGATGTCTTCGTCACTTAAAAGATGGGCACAAGAATAGAGGGCATCGGCCGTTCCCTTAGGTTCTTTCTGATAGGCGAATTCCAAATTATTAGGGATTTGCTCACTAAACCCGCATGCGATGCATTCTTTTATCAAATTATAATTAGGATTGATGACGACGATAATCTTCTCTATTCCTATCCTTCTTATCTCTTCTATGATATGAAATACCATTGGTCGGTCATTTAAGGGAAGAAGGACCTTGGGAAAATAGGAATCGGCTGGAATAGGGAGATCAATTTTGGTGATTTTGGTAATCCATTGATAGTATTCAGTTTTTTTTTGAGGAGGGATTTCAAGATTTATCCTTTTACTCTTGCCGGCCGCTAAGATTATACCTTTCATAACTCATTCTCATCAACTTCCCACTTTATAATAACTATCTCGCTTAACAAAAACAAAGAGTTTAACTTTTAGGGTCAAGGGTTTTAGGTTGCGGGGTATCTGAGTTAGCCAGTTTTGCGTTTTCGGCTAATATTTTATTATTCTCACCCAGAAAGATTTTCTTAGAAATGAAACCGCGCGCCTGGGCAGTATCAATAAGAGCAGAAGAGATAATTATCAATTCGTCACCGACTTCACCCAAACGGGCTGTTCCACCATTTAAGATACACTCACCACTTCCTTTCTTACCTTTGATCACATAAGTCTCCCACCGGTTGCCATTTGTGATATTTACCACCTGGACAATTTCACCCTCCAGGATATCGGCTTTCCTAAGTATCTCTTCATCAATGGTTAGACTCCCTTCGTATTGAATATTTTTATCGGTCACCTTAATCCGATGAATTTTTGATTTCAGAATATTCCTGAGCATAGTTTATTTCTTCTTTTCTTTAACTTCGCGCTTGACGATTAGTTCAATAATGGCCATTTCCGCATTATCGCCCGGCCGAAAGCCACAGCGAATAATCCGGCAATAGCCACCAATTTTTTCCTTAAACCGGGGGGCGATTTCGGTAAAGAGTTTTTTTACTAATCCCTTATCACCAATCCTCTGCTGGACAAGTCGCCGATTGGCGAGGGTGTCTTCTTGGGCGCGCGCAATTAGTCGGTCGGCTTCTCTTTTTAACTCCTTCGCCTTACTGAGGGTCGTCTTTATCTTCTCGGTGTCAAACAGGGCACGCAAAAGATTCCGGAGGAGTGATTTACGATGTGCCTTCTTTCTCCCCAACTTTTTAACCCGACAACCGTGGCGCATAATTATGAGAAATTTCTGAAAAACTCAGAGCTCTTGATTATGGAGACATTAACCATCAGTGAACACCGCGGAACGGAGAATGGGTAAGGTGGTCTGGTGGTCCATAATCCCTCTTTTCTCGCTATTTCTATCATCGGACTTCTTCCTTACTGCTTGGCCCTCAGACTTTTTCTCCATCTCTCAGGGAATATCCGTTTTCTCCCTTTCGGTCGGTGGTTTTTCACTTATTTCATCCAGCTTCATCCCCAGGGAAATCCCCCAGTTTTCTAACACCCGCTTCAATTCCTCCAGGGTCTTGCTCCCTAAGTTTTCAATATCTAATATTTGCCTTTCGGTTAACTGAACTAAATCGCCGATGGTATTCACCTGCACTTTTTCATGAGTTGACTTAAAACGTCCCTTCTTGAGGCAGTTGAGGGCACGATTGGAAAGTTCTAATTCGGAAATATCCTTACTCAGGATCTCTTTTAATCTTTCTTTTTCTCGGTCGTAACGTTCTTGTGTTTCGAATTCCGGGAATTGTTCTGGGGGTATCATTGATTCCATATGGTTTTTAATGATTGCCGATGCCTGGATAAATGCCTCATCTGGACGCACACTACTGTCCGTTTCTATTTCCAGAATTAGTTTTTCAAAATCGGCTCGGTCCGCGACCCGGATATTCTCAACGCGAAAGATGACTCTTTTCACCGGTGAGAAAAAGGCATCTAAAAAGATTGTGCCAATTGGCACATTCGGTTCTTTTTTCTTTAATTGCTCCTGAGGGACATAACCTCTTCCATTTTCTACCTTCATCTCAATATCTACCCGTTGATTTTCATCGGTGATGGTGAGGATTTCTTGGTCGGGATTGGCAATGGTTATCTCCGGGGGGATTGTCATATCCCGAGTCCGAAAGACATTTTTCCCTCGGGCATGAAGATAGCAATACCGAGGAGTTTCCGAATCTAAACGCAACCTTATCTTTTTGATGTTAAGGATTATTTGCGGGACATCTTCTAATACATCAGGGATGGTCGAGAATTCATGCGAGACACCGTCAATCCGCACTTGGGTAATTGCGGCGCCTTGAACGGAAGAGAGCAACGCTCGGCGTAGGGCATTACCAATCGTATGTCCCCAACCTTTTTCAAAAGGGTAGATGATAAATCGGGCAAAATAGTCCCCCTTCTTTTCTTCTATTTCAGTCTTTGTTGGTAAGGTAAAAGGTTTAAGTTTCATAATAAAAAGAAAGCAATCTACGAATATTTAAGACCATAGTTAAAATCCTCATTCCAATGATTACCACCACCCAGGGACCCGAGCCTGGTTCGATAGGCTTAATTTTAGGGTATTGATTGCGGTAATCATTTCTGTTTATTTTGAATAAAATTCAACGATAAGTTTTGTATTTATCTTAATATCTCGCACATCTTCCGCTTGAGGAAGACGGAGGATACGTCCTTTAAGATTTTCGGTATCCAGAGTGAACCAGTCAGCTCCTGTGTCGGCTCGGGCGGCGAGTAGTGTTTTTATTCGTTCCTTCATCTTACCATCTAAGGTGATTTCGTCTCCAACCTTTACTAAATAAGAAGGGATGGTAGTTTTTTTCTCATTAACTTTAATAAAACCGTGCCGGACGATTTGTCGGGCCTGCGGTCGGGAGTTGGCGAATCCAAACCGAAAGATAACATTATCCAGTCGTCTCTCTAAGATAGAAAAAAGTGCCTCACCCGGATTTTCTTTTTTTGAGGCCATCTGGAAATAGCGCTGGAATTGCCTCTCCATAATTCCATAAATCCATTTTGCCTTCTGCTTTTCCTGCAACTGCATAGAATAGACCGAGACCTTTTTTGCCATTTTTTCTTTACCGGCCCATTTATGAAGCGGACATTTGTCCGAAATACACCTTTCGCCTTTAAGAAAGAGTCGCTCTTTAACCGCAATACATTTTTTACACCGAGGTTTAGTATCTCTGGCCATTCTATCTCTTCATCATTAGACGCGCCGCCGACGCGGTGGACGACATCCATTATGGGGAATTGGTGTCACATCTTGAATTGAGACAATAGTCAGTCCAGCATTTTGTAAGGCACGGATTGCCGCTTCCCGGCCCCTTCCCGGACCTTTAACCAAAACTTCTACCTTTCTGACCCCCATTCCGAATGCATCTCTTCCCACTTGTTCGCCGGCTTGCTGCGCCGCATAGGGCGTTCCTTTTTTGGTTCCCTTAAATCCAACACGCCCGGCCGAAGACCAGCATAGAGTTTCCCCTTTGGCTGTGGCGATGGTAATAATCGTATTATTAAAGGTGCACTGAATATGGGCAACAGCCAGACTTGATGTCTTTTTCTTTGTCTTAACCCTAGCCAACTTTTCTTTCTTTTACTTTGACCACACCGGCCGTCTTTCTTGGTCCTTTGCGCGTGCGGGCATTAGTCCTTGTTCTCTGGCCCCGGACCGGAAGCCCTTTTTGGTGCCGGATGCCCCGATAAGAACCAATTTCTATTAACCTTTTGATGTTCGCACTCACCTCAGCGCGTAAGGCACCTTCCACTTTGTAATTCGCCTCAATCTCTTTTCTGATTGAGGTTAATTCCTCGTCCGATAATTCTTTCACCTTCTTTTCCGGTGAGATATTGGTCGTCTCTAAAATTCTTCGGGCATTAGAAAACCCAATCCCGTAAATTTTAGGGAGAGCATAGAGAACCTTTTTATTGTCTTCTAAATCAACACCTAAAATTCTTGCCATATCAAATTTAATTTTAGCCGAAATTTAAAAAATGTCAACTATTTATTATAGCCAAATTTTTGCAATAGTCAATACCCCAAAAACTTGTCCTTAGGGTATCGCTCCCTTAGGCTTGACCAATTTTTATTAGTGAATATAATATGGGTATGGTAAATAAGGCGCCGAGAAATTTTTGCCAAGTGATGGGAATAACCTTCTCTTTTATTTTTCTTCTCCACTGTGCCTATTTCAATCTATTTTATAATGCCCGGGCTTTCTTTAAGGAAGGGGTGAGGTTATATAGTTCATCTCCCTATCAGGCAAAAGAGAAGTTTACCAAGGCGAAAGAAAAGGCCTTGCTTACGATTAAAAAATACCCACGCAGTCGTTATGTCCCGGAGGCGCTTTTCTTAGCCGGCGCTGCCCATTACTATCTTCAAGAATATACCCCGGCTAAAGAGCGCCTTACCCTTTTCCTTTCTTTCTATCCCAAGCATAAGTTGGCGGCGGAGGCAAAATATTATACTGCCTTAGCCAATTTGGCCGAAGGGGAAAGGGGAACGGGTATTCGGTTATTAAGAGAACTGGCCCAAGAAAATAAGAGGGAAGAGAAAAGGGTCCGTTATAAAATCTATTCCACTCTTCTGGAGGCAGGCGAGGTGAGGTTAATGATTGATAGCCTTATCAGATTCATCTCGGATTTCCCTGGGTCAAAAGAGGCCCAATCAGCCAAATCACTTTTAGCCAATGCTTATTTCTCACAGGGCAATTTTATTACCAGCCAGAAATATTACGAAGAGATTTTTCGCGAAGCCGGTGAAAAAAAGGAACGGGCCTCTGCCTTGTTAAAGATTGGGGAGTGTCTATTGAAGAGGGCAGATTGTCCAGCCGAGACCTTCCGTTTTTTTATTAAGAGGCTCTCCGAAATTGATGAGACCTTTTCTGCCTTTGGATTAAAACCCGCCGCCCTTCTCTTAAAGGGTAAAATTCTTTTCCGATTAAATGAAGCGAAAGAAGGGATTGCCACCTTAAAACAGGTGCGGGGTGGGGCGACCGGGGCGGAGAGTTATTTCTTAATTGGTGAGTATTATGAAAGTCAGGGAGATTTTAAGGCGGCCCTGATCTATTACGATACCGCTAAATCCTTTTCCGCGGGGCAGGATTTTGGTGTGATGGCGGATAAGAAGAAAAGATTGATTGAACATCTGACCAAGAGTGATAGTCTATCTCCGGCCGAGCGAAATTTTGCCCTAGCCGAATTATACCTCCTTTCTCTGGGGAGACCAAAAGAGGCAATAAAAGAATACGAGGAGGTATTTACTCGCTACCCAAAAGATTCCTTAGCCCCAAAATCTTTATACGCCTGTGCCTGGATAAAAAAATTTATCCTAAAAGAGGAAAATGGAGACTCTCTCTTCTTAAAACTCATCGCCCTCTATCCTAATACCGAATATGCCAAGGAAGGGAAGAGATTACTTAAAGGAGATAAATAATGGTCTTTCACGAATTGGGACGTATCTTAAAGAAGACGGCACTTGGTAAAGAGTGTTTTTCACTCTGGCTTGAGACAACCAAGATTGCTAAAAATTCTTCACCCGGGCAATTCGTCGCGATTCGCCTGCCTTCTGCCTCTGACCCATTTTTAAGAAGACCGTTAGCCATTGCCGATACTCAGGAGATGAATTTACGTATTATTTTTAAGATTCGGGGGCGGGGAACCCAAATCCTTTCTGAAAAACATGAGGGAGATTTTGTTTCCATCCTCGGACCATTAGGAAACCCAATTCCATCATTTGAAAATAAAGAAGTGGTTATCGTGGGCGGTGGGATAGGAATTGCCCCATTGCTTTATCTGGTGAAAAATCTGGCATCTGAGAAAAAAATCTTGGTCTTTTTGGGTGCGAAGACACAGCAGGAATTAATCTTGCGTGATGAGTTCTGGCGTCTATCCTCAGAGATTTACCTATGCACTGAAGACGGGGAATTGGGCGAAAAGGGATTGGTTACGGATATAATCCAGTCCTACCGAAATAAGATTCCCAAAGAAGGGGTGATATTTGCTGGTGGCCCCCTGCCAATGTATCGGAGGCTGCGCTCAATTCTCTCCAATAAGATTTATGCCTTCTTAGAAGAGAGGATGGGGTGTGGCACCGGGCTCTGCCTTTCCTGTGCGGTTCCGAAAAAAGAAGGCGGTTATCTTCACCTCTGTAAAGACGGACCGGTCATTGACCTTGAGGCAATTAACTTATGATGAGGCAGAAGGCGAAAATATGCTTGAGCCGGATTTAAGAATAAGGATTGGTGAGGTTGAATTTTCTAATCCCTGCCTCACCGCCTCTGGGACATATGGCTTCGGCGAAAGATTCCCTCAGGTCTTAAATCGGTTGGGTGGTTTTATCCCTAAGGGAATTACCCTTTTACCCCGGGTTGGTAATCCACCACCCCGCATCTGGGAAGGAAGCGGTGGGATTGTGAATTCTATTGGTTTGGAAAATCCCGGGGTGATATATTTTACCAATAACATCCTGCCGAAACTTTCTCATTTGAATACTAAGATAATTTTAAATATCGCGGGATTTGCCATTGAAGAATTCGCCACTTTGATTAAAATCCTGGACGGACCGGTCGTCTCGGGTTTTGAGTTAAATCTTTCTTGCCCGAATGTTCCCGATGGTGGAATTTCCTTTTCTCAGAATCCAAAAAGTGTAGCAAAGATTCTTCAAGAAACCCGCAAGATGACCCGAAAACTCTTAATTCCGAAACTCTCGCCGGTATTTAATAATCTTCTGGAATTGGCGCATATCTGTGAAGAAGAGGGTAGTTCGGCAATCACCTTGATTAACTCCCTCCCTTCATTAGTGGTTGACCTGGAGAGATTCCAGCCATTTCTTGGGGGAAGGACGGGCGGTTTATCTGGACCGGCGATCAAACCCTTTGCCTTATATTGTATTAATAAGGTAAAGGAGGTCTTGAAGATTCCGATAATTGGTTGTGGTGGGATAATGAATTATCAGGACGCCCTGGAATATATCTTAGCTGGTGCCTCACTCTTTCAAGTGGGAAGTGCCAATTTAATAAACCCCTTCACACCGATTGAGATAATTGAAGGGTTAAAACGGTATTGCCGGGAGAAGGAATTCCCGGACATTAAGAGGTTGATAAATAAACTATCTTAAAATTTCCTCCGGGAGGTGAAGAATGACGCAGACGCCAAAGTTAGTTTTAGCCCTTGATTTAGAGACACCAACCCAAGCCGGAAAGGCACTGCAGAAAACCGCCGGTTGGGTTGATTACTATAAGATTGGTTATAAGATATTCTTTCGCTCCGGGCCGCGCCTTATCAAATTCTTTAAGAACAAAGGCGAAAAGGTCTTTTTAGACCTCAAACTCTTTGATATCCCTTCGGTTGTTGGATCGGCTTGCGAATTCTTCACAAAGATGCAGGTAGATATATTTAACCTCCATACCCTTGGTGGTTATGAGATGCTCAAACGGGCAAAGGAAGCTACCTGGGAGGCGAGTAAAAAGATGTCAGCCCGACCACTCATCTTGGGTGTAACGATTCTTACCAGTCTGGACGAGGCGCAATTTAAGGAGGCGCTGGGGGTAAAAGAGAACTTTACGATTCGGGAAAAGGTCATCTATCTTGCCCTACTGGCCAAAAAGGCTGGTCTTGATGGCGTAATCGCCTCGCCGTTTGAGATTGAAGATATAAAGAGAGAATGCGGAAAGGATTTTTTGGTGATGTGCCCAGGAATAAGAATTCCAACCGCCTTTGTGGTCAAGGATGACCAGAAGCGATTTTTAACTCCTCGGGAGGCAAAAGAGAAAGGGGCCGATTTTATTGTCGTCGGCCGACCAATTCTTCAATCTCCAGACCCGGTAGAGGTGATTGAGATGATTAGGAAGGATATGGAATAGAAGGATAGCCGACCTAAATTTTGTAATACCTTCTGAGAATGAAGGGCAAGGTTATGGCATAACAATCAGTTTTTTATTTATCGTCTTGAAAACTTTCTTTTTTCCCTTATAATTATAAAAATTACGATTTTGGGGGATCGTCTAACAGGCAGGACGTCTGACTCTGGATCAGATAATCGGGGTTCGAATCCCTGTCCCCCAGATAATTATTTTCCAATGAATTATAAAATTGCCGCATTCTTGGCTTTTCTGCTTTGGGGCATCTGGGCTTATTTTACCAAAATCTTAACCCGGCATATCCCACCGGCCATCCTCTCCCTCATCACTTACCTCGCCCTCCTTATCCCGCTATTTATCTTTACCCTTCTCACCTCCTCTTTTATCTTTAATCCCTTTCTCTGGTATGCCATCCCTTTGGGTATAATTAGTGGTATTGGCACTGCCTTCTTTTACCTTGCCCTTGCCCGAGGACCAGCAAATATCGTCCTACCTTTTACCTCCCTTTACATATTAATCCCGGTAATTTTAAGCACAATTTTCTTAAAAGAACCACTCACCTTAACCCATCTTTTGGGAATTCTCTTTTCCCTTCTCGCAATCTTCTTCCTCACCTTAAAATAAATAGACGAGCAATGGAAATTGATTTCCTTATCCTATTTATAATTGTCCTATCCATCCTTTTAGAAATTAAAGGGGGGTTCATTAATGCCCTAAAGGATATTTTAATTGCTGGTGCCAGTATCATCTTTGGCATCATAAGTTATTATCTGACCTTTAATCTATTCCAATCCTTTAAGATTGGGATTATCGTCTTTTTATCATCGGCCTTCGCCTTCCTCTTTCTTTTCATCCGCTTATGGAAGAAGAAAGGTGATAGAGAAGCCCAATTGAGAGGTGGCAGGCAATTACCTGGGCAACTGCTTCAATATCCCTTCACCACCCTACTGAGTATTCTTTTAGGAATTGGTGTCTCTTTGGCTGTTCTTATCATCTTATCATTTTTCTTTCCGGAGCGGATTCAAGCGCCAAGGGGTGCTCTTAGACTGCGGGGTTGAGCCCAATAATAAAGGAATTTTTCCGAAGGGCGTCTGCCCGGTCTGCGGCAAAAAATACTAAGACAACAAAACCACTGAGACCTTATCTCCACTTTGCCAAATTATTCACCGAATTGATTTCAAACCTTGATTTATCAACCACTTGTTAAAAAAAGATATGTGGTGTTCGGGGACATCGTACCTAGAAAGAAGGTCATCGCTAAATACCTCTAAATCATCCAGAATTAGAGGAGGAAAAGCAAAAAGCGATTATCCCT